>NZ_JBLKDI010000034.1:0-26223 GCF_047530715.1 Enterobacter sp. 04-C-12-SI-ECC | reverse complement strand
GTATATTACGCTTTCCTCTTTCAGAGTCAACCCGTTATTTCAGGATTTTTTCTCTTCAACCGACCGGGTTAACTGTGAAGTGATTCACATCCGCCGTGTCGATGGAGGCGCATTATAGGGATCCCAATTTTTAGCACAAGTGTTTTTTAGATCTTTTTTTTCGACTGCTGATTTTCCGCGCTTTTCGCTGAAATCCCGCCCGATCTGCTTAAATATTGACGCATTTTGCCTTGCCTCGATCCAATAATATGATCAAGTCTTCCGTATAGCGCTTATCCTTAGAGGTAGTTATGTGTGCAGTGTTACGCCCTTATAAATATCTGTTCCCCCAAAAAGGCGATCGCGTGATGATCGATGCCACCAGCGTGGTCATTGGTGATGTCCGAATGGCCGATGACGTCAGTATCTGGCCGCTCGTCGCCATCAGGGGAGATGTAAATTATGTGTCGATCGGTGCCCGTACCAATATTCAGGACGGTAGCGTTCTGCATGTTACGCACAAATCCTCTTATAACCCGGAGGGCAATCCCCTCATCATTGGAGAAGATGTTACCGTCGGACATAAAGTGATGCTTCACGGCTGCACTATCGGTAATCGGGTGCTTGTTGGCATGGGATCGATTTTGCTGGATGGCGTGATAGTAGAAGAAGACGTAATGATTGGGGCCGGTAGCCTGGTTCCGCAGAACAAACGTCTGGAAAGTGGTTATCTCTATCTGGGAAGCCCGGTAAAACAGATCCGCCCCCTGAAGGAGGCAGAGATCGAAGGATTAAAATACTCGGCGAACAACTACGTAAAATGGAAGAATGACTATTTGGATCAGGATAACCAAACCCAACCCTGATCGTCTTCCTGCTGCTCGCGGATTAAATCGCTGGCTTCCTCTTCCAGATCCCAGCGATTTTCGCAAAAAACGGCTATCGGGTCTGTGCCGCCAAAACGATGTAACAGCGCTTCTCCATGGATGGCACAGGTAAGCTGCATACCCTGCACCAGCACCGGAAAACAGACCGCCTGCTTATGCTCATCCCAGCTCTCTCTGTCCGGGAAATGAATAGCCTGATTCACGCCGAAAGCTCCTGCTTTAGCTTTTCAATGACCGGCTCGACTGCAGGCAACACCCCGTGCCAGAGCAGTACCGCATGCGCAGCCTGCCCCACCAGCATTCCCAGCCCATCGGCTAACTGTTTCGCACCGTGTTGTTCGCACCAGTTCAGGAAGGGCGTATTCCCTTTCTGATAGAACATGTCATAGAAGTACATGTGCGCGCTGACCAGCGAAGCGGGGATCGCCGGGATCTCGCCACTGATGCCGCTGGATGTGGCATTAATGACAAGATCGAACTCACGTTCGGCAAGATCGTCAAGCGCTACCGCACTTACGCTGCCGGTATGCGCAAACAACGCCGCCAGCGCTTCTGCCCGGGAAAAAGTTCGGTTGGTAATGGTCACCGCACAGTCCAGAGAAAGCAGAGGTAACAGTACTCCCCGCGATGCGCCACCCGCACCAATCAGCAGGACCCGGAACCCAGGTTTAATAAACGACAGTCGTTCCAGATCGCTCAGCAAACCTATTCCGTCGGTGTTGTCGCCCAGAAGACGTCCGTCCTCAAGCCGTTTTAGGGTATTTACTGCACCAGCAAGAGAAGCGCGCTCGGTCAGTTCATCAGCACGTTCGAAAGCTTCCTCTTTAAAAGGAACCGTCACATTTGCACCTTTGCCACCGGCGGCGAAAAAAGCCTCGAGCGTTGGAATAAATGCATCTACCGGTGCCAGTACGCGGCCATAGGGATGGTTTATCTGCAGCTGCTTCGCAAATTGCTGATGGATCAGCGGTGACTTGCTGTGTGCAATCGGATTACCAAAAACAGCATAGGTTTCCATGAGATTACCCCTGGCGAAAACGTTCGCCGGTCAAAGCGTCGCGAATTTCAGACGGATTCAGGCGCCCTCCCGTCTCTCCAACAGCAACCGGGAAGTCATTTCCGAACTGTGCCAACACTTCTTCGGTTGTACGACAAGGTGGCAATCCGGTCAGGTTGGCGCTGGTTGAGACCAGCGGTTTACCAAATGCCAGGCAAAGCTCCACCACCAGCGGATGATCGGTGACGCGAACGGCAAGGGAGTCAAAGCGTCCCGTTAACCAGCGCGGCGTCGTCGGCTGCGCCGGGAAGACGAAGGTTACCGGTCCTGGCCACGCGGAGAAGATTGTCTCGCGCTGCGCCGATGTCAGCATAGAGTCATCAATGTAGGGCTTAAGCTGCTCGTAATTCGCAGCGATCAGAATCAACCCTTTCTCTACGGGTCTTTGTTTTAAGGCAAGCAGGCGGCTCACAGCCGTCTCGCTGTCAGGATCGCAACCGACCCCAAAAACAGCTTCAGTTGGATAGGCGATGACTTTTTCATTTTTCAGTACGTCCACTGCATAAGCAATGGAGCCTGATGGCAGGTTATTATTCACTATTTTGATCCGCCGTAACCGGCTTTCCACATTGTTTGCTGGCGCAGAAGCGTTTCATACCTTGCGCCGTTTTCTTCTCGATAAGTAGCGGATAGTTGCAATGAGGGCAGACGCCCGCTACCGGTTTGAAATTGATAACGAACTGGCATTCAGGGTAGCGATCGCAGGAATGGAAGGTCTTACCATAGCGGGAACGGCGCTGTACCAGCTGACCGCGCTGACACTGAGGACACGCAATAGCCGTTTCATCAGGCTTATCAATTTGTTCCGTATGCTCACATTCCGGATAACGGCTACAGCCAATAAACATACCGAAACGGCCCTGACGTAGCGCGAGTTCACCGCCACAAAGAGGACATAGCTGTCCTTCCAGAATTTTGACGATATGTCCATCCGCCTGGCTTTTCAGAGGACGGACATAATCACATTCCGGATAGTGTGAACAACCGAGAAACGGGCCGTGTTTCCCGGACCGAATAACAAGTTCAGCCCCGCACTGCGGGCAGGGCTCGTTTTTATGCACCGTGAATAGTGCTGATTTGGCCATAACAACTCTTGGTGCTACACATAGAATTAATGCAGCATACCTTCATTCACTTCAAAGAGTAATTCTTCCATTTGCTGATAGGCATTTTCACAGCCCGGGATATTAAACAGAACCATCAGAATCACCCATTTCAGATCTTCCAGTTCAAATTCTGCCGTATCCAGCGCCATGACACGCTCTATCACCATTTCTCTCGTTTCGAGGTTCAGCACCTGAATCTGCTCAAGGAATAAGATGAATCCCCGGCAGCTGGCGTCCAGCCTTTCACACTCTTCTGCGGTATAAATGCGTACTGACAACGGGTCAGAAGCAAGCTGCATCGGTTCGGCGAGGCCTTCCTGATAATCAGCCAGTTTTTCCAGCCACATCAACGCATTATAGATATCTTCCCGCTCAAATCCCGCATCGGTAAGATCCTGTGTCAATTTGTCCTGATCCACTCGCATTTCTGCTTCGTTATGGATGTAAGTCTCAAACAAATACATCAGTACGTCGAACATGGCATGCCCTCCTTAATCGGACATAGCCGCCGGGTACAGCTGCGATCCACCCTGCTAACTCCAGTTCGAGTAGCTGTGCTACCGTTACTGGCACAGGTTGGCCGGCACGTTCAGCGACAACGTCAACAGGTGTTACCTCATCTCCTACGTTAGCCAGGAGCTTGGGAAATGGCAATGCCACCTTTCCCTGATCTGATGAATAATGTCGCTTTTCGGGATCTTCCTGCAGACATTGCAAGCCATATTGCAAATTTTCAAGAATGTCCCGCGCTTCTGTTACCGGCGTCGCACCCTGCTTTATCAGCCAGTGTGGTCCTTCACACCCCGGGTTACCAATCGGGCCGGGTAAGGCGAAAACCTCCCTCCCCTGATCGAGCGCGCATCGTGCAGTGACAAGCGAGCCGCTTCGCACTGCCGCTTCAACGACCAATACACCCTGGCTAAGCCCGCTGATGATTCGATTACGACGCGGAAAGTTTGCCGGCCGGGGCTGCGCCGAAAGAGGGAACTCAGACACTATCGCCCCGTCAGCTTCGATAAGCCGCATAGCCAGCGCCTGATGCCGACGGGGATAAATGCTAAACAGGCCGTTCCCCAGTACGGCCACGCTACGCCCGTTTACAGACAGCGCGGCGTTATGAGCAACACCGTCTATACCGCAGGCCAGTCCGCTGGTGATTGTGAAACCACTTTGCGAAAGTTGTTCGCACAGAATTTTCCCCCATCGTTCTCCATACCATGAAGGCGCACGGCTACCCACGACCGCCAGCTGGGCAGCATTAAGCGTTTCAGGGTTACCTTTCACGGATAATGCACCGGGATAATCAGGAATTGCTCGAAGTAAAGGAGGATAAAGTGGATGGGTTGCCGTCAATAAATGATTTCCCGGCTGCTCAAGCCACACCAGACTACGCTCCAGCTCACCCTCATCTGGGGCAAAGAACCGTTCAGCCTGTTTTGCTGACAGCCCAGCGTCTCTGACAGCGGAAGCATCGATATTTTTTTGCTTGTGCAGCCGTGCAGCCGCTTTCAGCATTCCATCGCCACATAATGAACCTGTGTGTATTAGCCGTAGCCATATCTCGATAGACGTCATCCTTTCCCCCTGCCATAAGCGGCCTGCGCAATCATTGCGATTGGTCACTGATGCTGTCAATCGACCCGGGATTTGTCTAGAATAGAAGTAATATTCTTATCAACTCCTGAACACGACTCTGGAAATTTATGGCAGTTTTGCAAGTGTTACATATTCCGGACGAGCGCCTTCGCATCGTCGCTGAACCGGTTAAAGAAGTGAATGCAGAAATCCAGCGTATCGTTGATGATATGTTCGATACCATGTACGCCGAAGAAGGCATTGGCCTGGCGGCGACGCAGGTAGACATTCACAAGCGTATTATCGTGATCGACGTTTCTGAAAATCGCGACGAGCGTCTGGTGCTGATCAACCCTGAATTGCTTGAGAAGAGCGGTGAAACGGGCATTGAGGAAGGTTGTCTTTCTATTCCGGAACAGCGCGCTTTGGTGCCACGAGCCGAAAAAGTGAAAATTCGCGCTTTGGATCGTGACGGTAATCCGTTCGAACTGGAAGCAGATGACCTGCTGGCAATTTGCATTCAGCATGAGATGGATCACCTGGTCGGTAAGCTTTTTATCGATTACCTCTCGCCGTTGAAACAGCAGCGTATTCGTCAAAAAGTAGAGAAACTGGATCGTTTGCGCTCTCGCGCATAACGTCCCCCCGGATACAAGGATCATCGTGTCTAAATCACTACGTATTATCTTCGCGGGAACCCCTGATTTTGCAGCGCGTCATCTTGACGCGCTGTTATCTTCTGGTCACCAGGTTGTCGGCGTCTTTACCCAGCCGGACCGTCCGGCTGGCCGCGGTAAAAAACTGATGCCGAGCCCGGTAAAGGTGCTGGCAGAAGAGCATGGGCTTCCTGTTTTCCAGCCCGCATCCTTACGCCCTCAGGAAAATCAGCAGCTGGTTGCTGACCTGAACGCCGACGTAATGGTCGTGGTGGCTTACGGTTTAATTCTGCCAAAAGCGGTGCTTGATATGCCTCGTCTGGGTTGTATCAACGTGCACGGCTCCTTGCTCCCGCGCTGGCGTGGTGCGGCACCTATCCAGCGCTCCCTGTGGGCGGGGGATGCTGAAACCGGCGTCACAATCATGAAGATGGACGTAGGTTTAGACACTGGCGACATGCTGCATAAACTGGCGTGCCCTATTACTGCAGACGATACCAGCGCTACGCTGTATGACAAACTTGCAGGCCTCGGTCCGCAAGGGCTTATCGAGACGCTGCAGCAGCTTGCTGATAATACGGCGAAACCGGAAGTTCAGGATGAGGCGCTGGTGACGTATGCTGAAAAACTGAGTAAAGAAGAAGCCCGGCTCGACTGGTCCTTGTCTGCCGCTCAACTTGAACGCTGCATCCGCGCTTTTAATCCGTGGCCGATGAGCTGGATGGAGATTGATGAGCAGCCAGTGAAAGTCTGGAAAGCGTCAGTCATTAATGGCAATACGACTGCTGAACCCGGCACGATTATCGACGCCAGCAAGAACGGTATCCAGGTTGCGACAGCAGAAGGGATCCTGAATCTTGAATCGCTGCAACCGGCCGGTAAGAAAGCCATGAGCGCTCAGGATCTATTAAATTCCCGTCGCGAATGGTTTATACCGGGTAATCGTCTTGCCTAATCCAATATATGCTTAAAGCCCGGTGTTTCCGGGCATTTTTATTTTTATAGTTATGAAAAAACAAAATCTACGCAGTATGGCGGCCAAAGCCGTTGAGCAGGTTATCGAGCAGGGCCAGTCATTGAGTAACATCCTGCCTCCCCTGCAACAAAAGGTATCTGATAAAGACAAAGCTCTGCTCCAGGAACTCTGCTTTGGCGTCCTGCGCACCCTTTCTCAGCTTGAGTGGCTCATTAATAAGCTGATGTCGCGCCCAATGACAGGCAAACAGCGCACCGTGCATTATTTGATTATGGTGGGGTTTTATCAGCTTCTTCATACCCGCATTCCACCTCACGCCGCGCTGGCTGAAACGGTGGAAGGTGCCGTTGCGATTAAACGCCCTCAGTTGAAAGGGCTGATCAACGGCGTACTGCGTCAGTTCCAGCGTCAGCAGGATGAGCTACTGACTGAATTTGCACAAAGCGAAACACGTTTTCTGCACCCGGACTGGCTGCTGAATCGTCTTAAAAAAGCGTATCCGCAGCAATGGCAAAACATTGCCGAAGCGAATAATCAACGCCCACCTATGTGGTTACGCGTCAACCGTAATCACCACACCCGTGACGCATGGCTGGCATTACTGGAAGAAACCGGAATGAGTGGATTCACGCATGCAGCCTATCCGGATGCCGTGCGTTTAGCCTCCCCTGCACCGGTACATGCTTTACCTGGCTTTGATGAAGGCTGGGTGACCGTACAGGATGCCTCGGCTCAGGGTTGCATGACCTGGCTTGAACCAGCAAACGGGGAACAGATCCTCGATCTTTGCGCCGCGCCTGGCGGAAAAACAACGCACATTCTTGAAGTCGCTCCGCAGGCCAGCGTAATGGCCGTCGATGTCGATGAGCAGCGCCTGTCACGCGTTTACGACAACCTCAAGCGTCTGGGCATGAAGGCTCAGGTTAAGCAGGGCGACGGACGCAAGCCCGCAGAATGGTGTGGTGAAACCCAGTTTGACCGCATTTTGCTGGATGCGCCCTGCTCTGCAACAGGCGTGATTCGTCGCCATCCGGATATCAAGTGGCTGCGCCGCGATCGCGATATCAAGGAACTTGCCCAACTGCAATCGGACATACTTGACGCAATCTGGCCACATCTTAAACCCGGCGGCACGCTGGTTTATGCAACCTGCTCCGTATTGCCAGAAGAAAACAGCCAGCAAATCGCGGCCTTCCTTAAACGTACCCCGGACGCAACGCTGCGCGATACGGGAACACCTGAATGCCCGGGCCAGCAAAACCTGCCGGGCGCGGAAGAAGGCGATGGCTTCTTTTACGCTAAGCTAATCAAAGAGTGATGTTGAGAACAGGTCACGAGATATGAAAATTATCATTCTGGGCGCAGGACAAGTGGGCGGAACGCTGGCGGAAAACCTGGTTGGCGAAAACAACGACATCACAATCGTTGATACCAACGGGGATCGTCTGCGCGTTTTACAGGACAAATTTGACCTTCGCGTTGTGCAGGGCCATGGCTCACACCCGCGCGTGCTACGCGAGGCGGGCGCCGACGATGCAGACATGCTCGTTGCGGTGACCAGTTCTGACGAAACCAATATGGTGGCCTGTCAGGTGGCCTACTCGCTTTTCAACACCCCTAACCGAATCGCGCGCATCCGTTCTCCGGACTATGTCCGCGATGCTGAGAAGCTCTTTAATTCAGAAGCGGTTCCTATTGACCATCTCATCGCGCCAGAACAGCTGGTTATCGACAATATCTATCGTTTGATCGAATATCCAGGCGCACTGCAGGTGGTGAACTTTGCCGAAGGTAAGGTCAGTCTTGCCGTCGTTAAGGCCTATTACGGCGGCCCGTTGATCGGCAATGCGCTTTCCACAATGCGTGAGCACATGCCGCATATCGATACGCGCGTCGCCGCCATTTTCCGCCACGACAGACCTATTCGCCCTCAAGGCTCCACGATTGTCGAAGCGGGGGATGAGGTCTTCTTCATTGCGGCCTCTCAGCATATTCGTGCGGTGATGAGTGAGTTGCAGCGTCTCGAAAAGCCTTATAAACGCATTATGCTGGTCGGCGGTGGCAATATCGGCGCGGGCCTGGCGCGAAGGCTGGAAAAAGACTACAGCGTGAAATTGATCGAGCGCGATCAACAGCGTGCTTCTGAGCTGGCGGAAAAACTGCAAAATACGATCGTATTTTATGGCGACGCGTCGGATCAGGAATTATTGGCTGAAGAGCATATTGATCAAGTTGATCTCTTTATTGCCGTCACCAACGATGACGAGGCGAATATTATGTCCGCCATGCTCGCCAAACGTATGGGAGCAAAGAAGGTCATGGTGCTTATCCAGCGCAAGGCGTATGTCGACCTGGTTCAGGGCAGCGTTATTGATATTGCCATTTCACCGCAGCAGGCGACCATTTCCGCTCTGCTGAGCCATGTACGTAAAGCGGACATTGTCGGCGTTTCATCTCTGCGTCGCGGGGTGGCAGAAGCCATTGAAGCGGTAGCTCATGGAGATGAAACCACGTCACGCGTTGTGGGCCGTGCCATCGACGAAATTAAGCTGCCGCCGGGCACTATTATCGGCGCCGTAGTGCGCGGGAATGACGTTATGATCGCCAATGATAATTTGCGTATTGAGCAAGGCGACCACGTAATTATGTTCCTTACCGATAAAAAATTTATTACCGACGTCGAACGTTTATTCCAGCCTAGTCCATTCTTCCTTTAAAACGTCGGGGCTCTCAATAGAGCCCCCGCACTTTACCCTCTTTATTTCTGTGCCTTTTATTTTCATAACGTTTAATTATCCCGAATGGCAATTGGCTAATCATTTGTTAAACTTATAGTCGTCAGCTGGCACAAGGAGAACATAATGAGTTTTATTAAAGAATTTCGCGAATTTGCGATGCGCGGGAACGTGGTTGATTTGGCAGTGGGTGTCATTATTGGTGCGGCATTCGGCAAGATTGTTTCATCATTAGTAGCGGACATCATCATGCCACCTTTAGGGCTGCTAATCGGGGGCATTGATTTCAAACAGTTCGCGTTCACACTGCGTGAAGCCCAGGGTGATATCCCGGCAGTTGTAATGCACTACGGCGTGTTTATCCAGAACGTATTTGATTTCGTGATTGTGGCGTTTGCTATCTTTATGGCTATCAAGCTGATTAACCGGCTCAACCGTAAAAAAGAAGAGCCTGCAGCAGCGCCTGCACCAACGAAAGAAGAAGTGTTACTGAGTGAAATTCGCGATCTGTTAAAAGAGCAGAATAACCGCGTTTAATCAGCAGTTAAAAGCAGGAAGGCCAGTGGTAAATAAGCGATTCGCTTGCTTGCCACTGGCCTCCCAGTTACCCCGTTTTGCATGTTTGTCTTTACGCAGATAACTCCCCTTACCTTTTTTATTCTTTTCAACGCGCTGTCGAAAAAGCGGGTCGTGAAGTAAAGCCTCGATGGCATTATCTTTAATTTGTCCCTTCGTGTGCTGATAGCGGCTCATAATTTCTCCTGAGCATGGTTTATGACGACGGAAGTCTAGACCCGAGTAGATTAAAAATCAACATCCCCGAGTTTCTCCACTGGCTCCCTGTTCAAGGGCTTCCAGAATTGAACAATAAATACTGCTATGAGCCGTTCCGCAGCAGGCATCATTCAACCTTTGCAAAGAGCGCTGCATGGTTTGCAGTTCCAGAATACGGGCTTCAACTTCATCAAGCCGGGCTTGCACGATGCTTTTGGATTCCTGACAAGTGTGATGCTCAGGATCGATGCGGATCGATAATAACTCGCGGATCGAATCAAGCGTGAAGCCAAGCTGTCGGGCGTAGCGTATGAATCTCAGACGCTGCAGATCGTTATCGGTATAAAGCCGAAAGCCGCCTTCCGTGCGTACCTCATGATCGATCATCTGCTGCTTTTCGTAATATCGGATAGTGTCCGGCGTTACGTTCGCGAGCTTTGCAAGTTCACCGATACGGTACATCGCTACTCCTCGTTTATCTTCTTCATCAATATTTCACCGTATTCCCCATGCAGGAATTCCGTGCTCATTCCTGCCTGGCGCAGCTTGAGCTCTATCAGGGCAAGCCTGCGGCTAAGTTCTTTATGTCGAGGATCGTCCTGACGGATCCCTTTTAGCAGATCGACAAGTTCAACAGCCTCTCTACGCTGCTCAAGCTCGGGCGGGAGGCAGCCAGCATTTTTTAGCAAACGGTATACAGCCCGGAGTTCAGGCGCAATATGCGAATCATCTTCCAGTTCAAGAGGTTCGCCGCTCCCGGGAAGATTGTCGAAATCGCCTTTAATTTGGGCATCGCGAATATGGCGTTCTGCCCACTGGTCAAGCAACCACATCATCAGCTCCAGGGGATGAACAAAATTGATACAGGTATTGTAGAGAAGTGGGGATAATGCGGATATAAAAAAACCCGCCGAGGCGGGTTTTTTTACGTTACTGCAGATTACTCTGCAGCAGCTTCTGCTTTCTCTGAACGATCAACCAGCTCGATGTAAGCCATCGGCGCGTTGTCGCCTGCACGGAAACCACACTTCAGAATGCGAGTGTAACCACCGGCACGGCTCGCGAAACGCGGGCCCAGTTCGTTAAACAGTTTTGCCACGATCTCGTTATCACGAGTACGGGCGAATGCCAGACGACGATTAGCAACGCTGTCAGTCTTGGCAAGAGTAATCAGCGGCTCAACTACGCGACGCAGCTCTTTCGCTTTAGGCAGGGTCGTCTTGATGATTTCATGACGAACCAGTGAACCTGCCATGTTGCGGAACATAGCCTGGCGATGGCTGCTGTTGCGGTTCAGTTGACGACCACTCTTACGATGGCGCATGACCTTATCCTTCTCAGTAAAACCTTAACCTGTGATCCGGTTACTCGTCAGCAATGCTTGCCGGTGGCCAGTTTTCCAGGCGCATGCCCAGAGACAGACCACGTGAAGCCAGCACGTCTTTAATCTCGGTAAGAGATTTTTTACCCAGGTTCGGCGTTTTCAGCAACTCAACCTCGGTACGCTGTACCAGATCACCGATATAGTGGATAGCTTCTGCCTTGAGGCAGTTAGCAGAGCGGACAGTCAATTCGAGATCGTCAACAGGGCGCAGCAGGATCGGATCGAATTCTGGTTTCTCTTCTTTCACTTCTGGCTGACGTACATCACGTAAGTCAACGAAAGCTTCCAGTTGTTCTGCCAGGATGGTTGCCGCACGACGAATCGCCTCTTCAGGATCGATTGTGCCGTTGGTTTCCATTTCGATGACCAGCTTGTCCAGGTCGGTACGCTGTTCTACACGCGCTGCTTCAACATTGTAGGCAATACGCTCTACAGGGCTGTAGCATGCGTCGACCAGCAGACGGCCGATTGGGCGCTCATCTTCTTCCGAATGAATTCGGGCAGAAGCCGGCACATAACCACGACCGCGCTGAACTTTGATACGCATGCTAATAGCTGCGTTCTCATCGGTCAGGTGGCAGATCACGTGCTGCGGCTTGACGATTTCAACATCACCGTCGTGGGTGATGTCGGCTGCAGTCACAGGGCCAATGCCAGATTTATTCAGAGTAAGAATAACTTCATCTTTACCCTGAACTCTCACCGCCAGCCCTTTCAGGTTGAGCAGGATTTCAAGGATATCTTCCTGAACGCCTTCTTTGGTGCTGTACTCATGAAGTACACCATCAATCTCAACCTCGGTCACCGCGCAACCCGGCATCGATGAGAGCAGAATACGGCGCAGTGCGTTACCCAGAGTATGGCCAAAGCCACGCTCTAAAGGCTCAAGGGTCACCTTGGCGTGCGTCGAACTCACTTGCTCGATATCTACCAGGCGCGGTTTTAGAAACTCTGTCACAGAACCCTGCATTGTGTCCTCTCTTTGGTACTAAGCTTTACTTGGAGTAAAGCTCGACGATCAGGTGTTCGTTAATGTCCGCAGACAGATCAGAACGCTCAGGCTGACGCTTGAACGTACCTTCCATCTTGCCAGCATCAACTTCCAGCCAGGTTGGCTTTTCACGCTGCTCAGCCAGCTCCAGAGCGGCCTTCACGCGAGATTGCTTTTTCGCTTTCTCACGAATGCTAACAACGTCATTCGCTTTAACCTGATAAGAAGCGATGTTAACAACACGACCGTTTACCATGATTGCTTTGTGGCTAACCAGCTGACGTGATTCAGCACGAGTAGCGCCGAAGCCCATACGGTATACAACGTTGTCCAGACGACCTTCCAGCAGAGCCAGCAGGTTTTCACCTGTGTTGCCTTTCAGACGTGCTGCTTCTTTATAGTAGTTACGGAACTGACGCTCCAGCACACCGTACATACGGCGAACTTTTTGCTTTTCACGCAACTGCACACCATAGTCAGACAGACGCGGTTTACGCGCACCGTGCTGGCCAGGAGCTTGTTCAATTTTACACTTGGTATCGATCGCGCGAACGCCAGACTTAAGGAATAAGTCGGTGCCCTCACGACGGCTCAGCTTGAGCTTAGGACCCAAATATCTTGCCATTTTCTATCTCCAACTAACCTAAAAAACGAGCGTTATACGCGACGTTTTTTCGGCGGACGACAACCGTTATGAGGGATCGGAGTCACATCAGTAATATTCGTGATGCGGAAACCAGCGGCGTTCAGAGCGCGAACAGTAGATTCACGACCCGGACCCGGACCTTTAACCATAACTTCCAGATTCTTGATGCCGTATTCTTTTACGGCTTCAGCGCAACGCTCTGCTGCAACCTGAGCTGCGAACGGAGTGGATTTGCGAGAACCACGGAAACCGGAACCACCGGCTGTTGCCCAACCCAATGCGTTACCCTGACGATCAGTAATAGTAACGATGGTGTTGTTGAAAGAAGCATGGATATGAGCCACGCCGTCAGAGACTTGTTTTCTTACACGTTTACGTGCACGAACTGGTGCCTTTGCCATTATTCAATCACCCCGATTATTTCTTGATCGGTTTGCGCGGACCCTTACGGGTACGTGCGTTGGTCTTAGTACGCTGACCGCGCACTGGCAGACCACGACGATGACGCAAACCGCGATAGCAACCAAGATCCATCAGGCGCTTGATGCTCATGCTGATTTCACGGCGCAGATCACCTTCAACGACAAATTTGGCAACTTCGTCACGCAGCGTGTCGATTTGTCCTTCAGACAGCTCACTGATCTTAACATCTTCAGCGATACCCGCTGCAGCCAGGATGGCTTTAGAACGGGTCTTGCCGATGCCGTAGATCGAAGTTAATGCGATCACAGCATGTTTCTGATCAGGAATGTTAATGCCTGCTATACGGGCCACTATGCACTCCTACTATTTAATATGTACGCACCATGCTGAAAAGCCCGTTTTCAGGATACTCAAATGGAAACGTACAGACATACAAAAGATTGGCTGGCTAATCTAGCCAGCTCAACCCAACTTTGCAAGAAAAATATGCGAAATAATCAGCCTTGGCGCTGTTTATGCTTCGGCTCGGCACTGCAAATCACACGGATGACACCATCACGCTTAACGATTTTGCAGTTACGGCATAATTTCTTGACGGAAGCACGAACTTTCATTTTTACTCTCCGTAACTTCTCAGGCGACCAATTAGCGGCCGTAGCCTTTCAGGTTCGCCTTCTTCAATGCAGACTCATACTGACTGGACATCATCAGAGTTTGCACTTGAGCCATAAAGTCCATAATCACGACAACAACGATAAGCAGTGAGGTCCCACCGAAGTAGAACGGTACTTTCATTGCATCACGCATGAACTCCGGGATCAGGCAGATAAAAGTAATATAAAGCGCACCAACCAAAGTCAGGCGGGTCATTACTTTATCGATATACTTCGCCGTTTGCTCTCCCGGACGAATTCCTGGTACAAATGCACCGGACTTCTTCAGGTTATCTGCTGTTTCACGCGGGTTGAAGACCAACGCCGTGTAGAAGAAACAGAAGAAGATGATCGCAGACGCATAGAGTAACACATAAAGTGGTTGCCCAGGCTGCAAATACAGCGAAATTGTTGTCAGCCAGTTCCAACCAGTACCGCCCCCGAACCATGACGCGATGGTTGCCGGGAACAGAATAATACTGGAAGCGAAGATAGCCGGGATAACCCCCGCCATATTCACTTTCAGCGGTAAATGTGTGCTCTGTGCAGCATAGACACGACGACCCTGCTGACGCTTAGCGTAGTTCACCACAATGCGGCGTTGACCACGTTCAACGAAGACAACAAAGAACGTCACTGCAAATACTAATACTGCAACCAACAGCAACAGGAGGAAGTGCAGGTCGCCTTGACGCGCTTGCTCGATAGTATGGGCGATGGCCGGCGGGAGTCCCGCAACGATACCGGCGAAGATAATGATTGAGATACCGTTACCGATACCACGCTCAGTAATCTGTTCGCCGAGCCACATCAGGAACATCGTCCCTGTGACCAGACTAACAACAGCGGTGAAATAGAATGCAAAGCCTGGGTTTAATACCAGGCCCTGCATACCAGGCATATTCGGCAGACCGGTAGCAATACCGATCGACTGGAATATTGCCAGCACCAGAGTACCGTAACGGGTGTACTGACTAATCTTACGACGTCCAGACTCCCCTTCTTTCTTCAGCTCTGCCAGGGCCGGATGAACGACCGTCAGCAGCTGGATAATAATCGATGCCGAAATGTACGGCATAATACCCAGAGCAAAGATAGAAGCACGGCTGAGAGCACCACCAGAGAACATGTTGAACATTTCAATGATGGTGCCTCGCTGTTGCTCAAGCAGTTTGGCAAGTACAGCGGCATCGATACCAGGGATCGGAATAAAAGAGCCAATACGGAACACAATCAGCGCGCCGATAACAAACAGCAGTCTGCGTTTCAGCTCGCCAAATCCACCTTTGGCACTTTGAAAATCTAATCCCGGTTGCTTAGCCATCTGCTACTTATTCCTCAATTTTACCGCCAGCAGCTTCGATAGCAGCACGAGCACCTTTAGTAACACGCAGGCCACGAACAGTTACCGGAGTAGAAACTTCACCAGACAGGATCACTTTCGCGAACTCAATCTGAATACCGATAATGTTAGCCGCTTTCAGCGTGTTCAGGTCTACAACGCCGCCTTCAACTTTCGCCAGGTCAGACAGACGGATTTCCGCTGTGATCGCTGCTTTGCGAGAGGTGAAGCCGAACTTCGGCAGACGACGGTACAGTGGCATCTGGCCACCCTCGAAACCGCGACGTACGCCACCGCCAGAACGAGAGTTCTGACCTTTGTGACCACGACCACCGGTTTTGCCGAGGCCAGAACCGATACCACGACCCAGGCGTTTACCCGCCTTTTTAGAGCCTTCGGCCGGAGACAGAGTATTTAAACGCATCTCTTACTCCTCAACTTTAACCATGAAGTAAACCGCGTTGACCATACCACGAACAGCAGGAGTATCCTCGCGCTCAACGGTATGACCAATACGACGCAGACCCAGGCCAAGCAGCGTTGCCTTGTGTTTCGGCAGACGACCGATTGCACTGCGGGTTTGAGTGATTTTAATAGTCTTTGCCATGGTCAATTACCCCAGAATTTCTTCAACGGATTTACCACGCTTGGCAGCGACCATTTCTGGAGAATTCATATTTTCCAGGCCATCAATAGTTGCACGAACCACGTTGATCGGGTTGGTGGAACCATATGCTTTAGCCAGAACGTTATGAACCCCAGCAACTTCCAGAACGGCGCGCATTGCACCACCGGCGATGATACCGGTACCTTCTGAAGCTGGCTGCATGAATACACGAGAACCCGTGTGAACACCTTTAACTGGGTGCTGCAGGGTGCCGTTGTTCAGCGCGACGTTAATCATATTGCGACGGGCTTTTTCCATCGCTTTCTGGATCGCTGCTGGAACTTCACGCGCTTTACCGTAACCAAAACCAACGCGACCGTTACCATCGCCTACTACAGTCAGAGCTGTGAAGGAGAAAATACGACCACCTTTAACGGTTTTAGATACGCGGTTTACCGCGATCAGCTTTTCCTGCAGTTCGCCAGCCTGTTTTTCGATGTGAGCCATCTTACACCTCTACCTTAGAACTGAAGGCCAGCTTCACGGGCAGCATCTGCCAGTGCCTGGACACGACCATGATATTGGAACCCGGAACGGTCAAAGGAAACATTGCTGATGCCTTTTTCCAGAGCGCGTTCTGCAACAGCTTTACCTACAGCTGCAGCGGCGTCTTTGTTACCGGTGTACTTCAATTGTTCTGAGATAGCTTTTTCTACAGTAGAAGCAGCTACCAGAACTTCAGAACCGTTCGGTGCAATTACCTGTGCGTAAATATGACGCGGGGTACGATGTACCACCAGGCGAGTTGCACCCAGCTCTTTGAGCTTGCGGCGTGCGCGGGTCGCACGACGGATACGAGCAGATTTCTTATCCATAGTGTTACCTTACTTCTTCTTAGCCTCTTTGGTACGCACGACTTCGTCGGCGTAACGAACACCCTTGCCTTTGTAAGGCTCAGGACGACGGTAGGCGCGCAGATCTGCTGCAACCTGACCGATCAGCTGTTTATCAGCGCCTTTCAGCACGATTTCAGTTTGAGTCGGACATTCTGCAGTGATACCGGCCGGCAGCGGATGCTCAACAGGGTGTGAGAAGCCCAGAGACAGGCCTACTGCATTCCCTTTGATAGCTGCACGATAACCTACACCAACCAGCTGAAGCTTTTTAGTGAAGCCTTCGGTAACACCAACAACCATTGAGTTCAGCAGGGCACGCGCGGTACCAGCCTGAGCCCATCCATCCACGAAACCATCACGTGGACCGAAGGTCAGAGCGTTATCTGCATGTTTAACTTCAACAGCTTTGTTGAGGGTACGAGTCAGCTCGCCGTTTTTACCTTTGATCGTAATAACCTGACCGTCGATTTTTACATCAACGCCGGCAGGAATAACGACCGGTGCTTTAGCAACACGAGACATTCTTTCCTCCGATTAGGCTACGTAGCAGATAATTTCGCCACCAAGACCAGCCTGGCGCGCTGCACGATCAGTCATAACACCTTTAGAGGTAGAAACAACTGCGATACCAAGGCCAGCCATAACTTTTGGCAGCTCATCTTTTTTCTTATAGATGCGCAGACCTGGGCGGCTGACACGCTGAATGCTTTCTACAACAGCTTTACCCTGGAAATACTTGAGAGTAAGTTCCAGTTCCGGCTTGGTGTCGCCTTCAACTTTAAAATCTTCGATAAAACCTTCTTCCTTCAGCACGTTGGCAATTGCCACTTTCAGCTTGGCGGAAGGCATGGTGACCGCAACTTTGTTCGCGGCCTGACCGTTACGGATACGGGTCAGCATATCCGCGATCGGATCTTGCATGCTCATCTGTCTTTACTCCCGTGATTCAATTGGTAATTACCAGCTAGCCTTTTTCAAGCCTGGCACTTCACCGCGCATGGCGGCTTCACGCAGTTTGATACGGCTCAACCCAAACTTGCCCACATAACCATGTGGACGACCTGTTTGACGACAGCGGTTACGCTGACGAGACGGGCTGGAATCACGCGGCAGAGACTGCAGCTTGAGAACCGCATTCCAACGATCTTCGTCGGAAGCGTTCACATCAGAAATGATCGCTTTCAGTTCAGCGCGTTTAGCGAAGAATTTATCAGCTAAAGCTACGCGCTTTACTTCGCGTGCTTTCATTGATTGCTTAGCCATTCAGTAACCCTACCTTACTTGCGGAACGGGAAGTCAAAGGCAGCCAGCAGAGCACGGCCTTCTTCGTCAGATTTCGCAGTAGTGGTAATGGTAATATCCAAACCACGCACGCGGTCGACTTTATCGTAGTCGATTTCTGGGAAGATGATCTGCTCACGGACACCCATGCTGTAGTTACCACGACCGTCGAAAGACTTCGCGGACAGGCCACGGAAGTCACGGATACGTGGAACAGCAATAGTGATCAGGCGCTCAAAGAACTCCCACATGCGTTCGCCACGCAGAGTTACTTTACAGCCGATCGGATAGCCCTGACGGATTTTGAAGCCTGCAACAGATTTGCGTGCTTTGGTGATCAGCGGTTTTTGACCGGAGATTGCTGTCAGATCAGCTGCTGCGTTATCCAGCAGTTTCTTGTCAGCGATCGCTTCACCAACACCCATGTTCAGGGTGATCTTCTCGACCCGAGGGACTTGCATGACAGAATTGTAGTTAAACTCGGTCATGAGTTTCTTAACTACTTCGTCTTTGTAGTAATCATGCAGTTTCGCCATCGTACTACTCCAAATTACTTGATAGTTTCGCTGTTAGACTTGAAGAAACGGACTTTTTTGCCGTCTTCGAATCTAAAGCCTACACGGTCAGCCTTACCGGTAGCCGCATTGAAGATTGCAACGTTAGAAACCTGAATAGCAGCTTCTTTTTCAACGATGCCGCCTGGTTGGTTCAGGGCCGGAACCGGCTTCTGATGTTTCTTAACCAGGTTGATACCTTCAACGACAAGTTTGCCGGAAGACAGAACATTTTTTACTTTACCGCGTTTACCTTTATCTTTACCGGTTAACACGATAACTTCGTCATCACGACGGATTTTCGCTGCCATGATTCGCTCCTTAGAGTACTTCTGGTGCCAGAGAGATAATTTTCATGAACTTCTCAGTACGAAGTTCACGAGTTACCGGCCCAAAGATACGCGTGCCGATAGGCTGCTCGCTGTTATTGTTTAAAATAACGCATGCATTACCATCGAAGCGAATGACAGAACCGTCAGGGCGACGAACACCCTTCTTGGTGCGCACCACTACCGCCTTCAGCACATCACCTTTTTTGACCTTACCACGTGGAATTGCTTCCTTGATGGTGATCTTGATGATGTCGCCTACGCCTGCGTAGCGACGGTGCGAGCCACCCAGAACCTTGATACACATTACGCGACGTGCACCGGAGTTGTCGGCGACGTTCAGCATAGTCTGTTCTTGGATCATTTTAGTGCTCCGCTAATGTCAACTACTACCTGAGACTCTAAAATCAGAGCCGTTAAAAAGCCCCATATCGAGGGCGCGGCATTATAACACCGCTTCTGCAATATGGGTAGAAAAAATAAACGGCTCATCGCTGAGCCGTTTATTCGTATTGAGAAGGCGTACTGTATTACAGAACCGCTTTCTCTACAACGCGAACCAGCGTCCAGGACTTAGTCTTGGACAGTGGACGGCATTCACGGATTTCAACCTTGTCGCCGATACCACATTCGTTGTTCTCGTCATGTACGTGCAGTTTGGTCGTACGCTTGATGAATTTACCGTAGATCGGGTGTTTCACAATACGTTCGATAGCTACAACAATGGATTTCTCCATTTTGTCGCTAACAACACGACCTTGCAGAGTACGGATTTTATCGGTCATTACGCACCCGCCTTCTGAGTCAGTAAAGTCTTAACGCGTGCAACATTGCGACGCACTTGCTTCAGCAGGTGAGTCTGTTGCAGCTGGCCACTTGCAGCCTGCATGCGCAGGTTGAACTGCTCACGCAGCAGGTTCAGCAGCTCAGCGTTCAGCTCTTCAACGCTTTTTTCACGCAGCTCTTTTGCTTTCATTACATCACCGTCTTAGTTACAAAGGTGGTTTTGATAGGCAGTTTCGCTGCTGCCAGGCCGAAGGCTTCACGGGCCAGCTCTTCCGGAACACCGTCCATTTCATAAAGGACTTTGCCCGGTTGGATCAAGGCAACCCAGTACTCCACGTTACCTTTACCTTTACCCATACGAACTTCCAGTGGCTTCTCGGTGATCGGTTTGTCCGGGAATACACGGATCCAGATCTTACCTTG
The DNA here is from genome assembly GCF_047530715.1 of Enterobacter sp. 04-C-12-SI-ECC. Classification (NCBI taxonomy): domain Bacteria; kingdom Pseudomonadati; phylum Pseudomonadota; class Gammaproteobacteria; order Enterobacterales; family Enterobacteriaceae; genus Enterobacter; species Enterobacter sp. 04-C-12-SI-ECC. The sequence continues at coordinate 6,163 of NZ_JBLKDI010000034.1, read as the reverse complement.
ACGCTTAACTGCACGGGTCATTGCACGACGTGCTGCTTCGATCTGACGTGCAGTCAGACGACCACGGCCAACAGCTTTCAGACCGAAAGTGCCGAAGCTAACATCCGTACCCTGCGCCAGACCACGGTTGCGGCCTTTGTGCACTTTACGGAATTTTGTACGCTTTGGTTGTAACATCAGCGACGCTCCTTATTTACGGCCTTTACGCTGCTGCTTTTTAGGTTGAGCAGCCGGTTTTTCCGGTTGTTCAACAGCAGCCATACCACCCAGGATCTCACCTTTGAAGATCCATACCTTAACGCCGATTACACCGTAAGTGGTGTGCGCTTCAGAGGTGTTGTAGTCGATGTCAGCACGCAGAGTGTGCAGCGGTACGCGACCTTCACGGTACCATTCGGTACGTGCGATTTCCGCGCCGCCCAGACGGCCGCTAACTTCAACTTTGATACCTTTAGCGCCCAGACGCATTGCGTTCTGTACAGCACGCTTCATAGCACGACGGAACATAACACGACGTTCCAGCTGAGAAGTGATGCTGTCAGCAACCAATTTAGCGTCCAGTTCAGGCTTACGAACTTCAGCGATATTGATCTGTGCAGGAACGCCAGCGATATCCGCTACGACCTTGCGCAGTTTTTCTACGTCTTCGCCTTTCTTACCGATAACGATGCCAGGACGAGCAGTGTGAATAGTCACACGGATGCTCTTCGCTGGACGCTCGATAACGATACGAGATACAGACGCTTTAGCCAGTTCCTTAGTCAGGTACTGACGTACTTTAAAATCGCTGTCCAGGTTGTCAGCGAATTCTTTGGTGTTCGCAAACCAGGTAGAGTTCCATGGTTTTACAATACCCAGGCGAATACCATTAGGATGTACTTTCTGACCCATTGCTAGTCTCCAGAGTCTCAGCGATCGGACACAACCACAGTAATGTGGCTGGTGCGCTTCAGGATGCGATCTGCACGACCTTTCGCACGCGGCATAATGCGCTTCATGCTTGGGCCTTCATCTACGAAAATTTTCGCAACTTTCAGATCGTCGATGTCAGCGCCATCGTTGTGTTCAGCGTTAGCAATGGCAGATTCCAGTACTTTCTTGACCAATACCGCAGCTTTCTTGTTGGTATAGGTCAGGATGTCCAGGGCCTGCGACACTTTCTTACCGCGAATCAGGTCAGCAACAAGGCGAACCTTCTGTGCAGAAGAACGAGCATGGCGATGTTGAGCTAAAGTTTCCATCTCTTCCTCCTACCTTATTTCTTCTTCGCTTTTTTATCAGCAGCGTGGCCGCGATAAGTACGAGTCGGTGCGAATTCACCCAGTTTGTGACCAACCATTTCGTCGGTAACAAAGACTGGAACGTGCTGACGACCATTATGGACAGCGATGGTCAAACCGATCATGTTAGGAAAGATCGTTGAACGACGGGACCAAGTGCGCAGGGGCTTCTTGTCTCCGCTTTCCACCGCTTTCTCTACCTTCTTCAGCAAGTGCAGGTCAATAAAAGGACCTTTCTTGAGAGAACGTGGCATGGCTTATCCTCTAAAATTATTTGCTACGGCGACGTACGATAAATTTATCAGTACGCTTGTTGCTGCGGGTCTTCTTACCTTTGGTCTGAACGCCCCACGGAGTTACCGGGTGCTTACCAAAGTTACGACCTTCACCACCACCATGTGGGTGGTCGACTGGGTTCATCGCAGTACCGCGAACGGTAGGACGAACACCACGCCAGCGTGCAGCACCAGCTTTACCCAGAACGCGCAGCATATGCTCAGCATTGCCAACTTCGCCCAGAGTAGCGCGGCAGTCTGCTTCGACTTTACGCATTTCACCAGAACGCAGACGCAGAGTGACATAAGCACCGTCACGCGCAACGATCTGAACGTAAGTACCAGCGGAACGTGCCAGCTGACCGCCTTTACCTGGTTTCATTTCTACGTTATGAACGGTAGAACCAACCGGGATATTGCGCATCGGCAGGGTGTTGCCTGCTTTGATTGCAGCATCAACGCCAGACTGAATCTGGTCGCCAGCTTTCAGGCCTTTAGGGGCCAGGATGTAACGGCGTTCGCCGTCTTTGTACAAAACCAGCGCGATGTTCGCGGAACGGTTCGGATCGTACTCAAGACGTTCAACAACTGCTGGGATACCGTCTTTGTTGCGTTTGAAGTCAACAATACGATAAGCCTGCTTGTGGCCACCACCGATGTGACGAGTGGTGATACGGCCATTGTTGTTACGACCACCGGATTTGCTGTTTTTTTCCAGCAACGGAGCAAAAGGTTTGCCCTTGTGCAGCTCAGGGTTAACCACTTTAACTACGTGGCGACGACCCGGAGATGTCGGTTTACATTTAACAACTGCCATTGTATTACTCCTCCGACTTACTCAGCGCCGCCAACGAAGTCCAGGTTCTGGCCTTCTTTCAGGGTGACGTAAGCTTTTTTCCAGTCGCTACGACGACCGATACGCTGTCCGTGACGTTTAACTTTCCCTTTAACTACCAGGGTGTTAACGACTTCGACTTCGACTTCAAACAGTTTCTGCACAGCAGCTTTGATCTCTGCTTTGGTCGCGTCTTTAGCAACTTTGAGAACGATGGTGTTTGTTTTTTCCATCGCAGTAGACGCTTTTTCAGAAACGTGCGGTGCGCGAAGCACCTTCAGCAGACGTTCTTCACGAATCATGCCAGCATCTCCTCAACTTGCTTAACAGCATCAGCAGTCATTACGACTTTGTCGAAGGCGATCAGGCTAACCGGGTCGATACCAGTCGCATCGCGTACGTCAACCTTGTGCAGGTTACGTGCGGCCAGGAACAGGTTCTCGTCCAGCTCACCGGTGATGATCAGCACATCTTCCAGAGCCATGTCTTTCAGTTTCTGTGCCAGCAGCTTAGTTTTAGGCGCTTCAACAGAGAACTTCTCGACAACGATCAGACGATCCTGACGTACCAGTTCGGACAGGATGCTTTTCAGCGCGCCGCGGTACATCTTTTTGTTAACTTTTTGACTGTGGTCCTGTGGACGCGCAGCGAAGGTCACGCCACCTGAACGCCAGATCGGGCTCTTGATAGAACCTGAACGCGCACGGCCGGTACCTTTCTGGCGCCATGGCTTTTTGCCAGAACCAGTTACTTCAGCACGAGTCTTCTGAGCACGAGTACCCTGACGAGCACCAGCTGCATAAGCAACAACAACCTGGTGAACCAGCGCTTCGTTGAAATCACGACCGAAGGTAGTTTCGGAAACAGTCAGCGCGCTCTGCGCGTCTTTCAATACTAATTCCATTGCTATCCCCTTACGCCTTCACAGCTGGTTTAACGATCAGGTCGCTACCGGTTGCACCCGGGACCGCACCTTTAACCAGCAGCAGGTTGCGCTCAGCGTCAACACGTACTACGTCCAGGCTCTGAACGGTTACACGTTCGTTACCCAGCTGACCTGCCATTTTCTTGCCTTTGAACACTTTGCCCGGAGTCTGGTTCTGACCGATAGAACCCGGAACGCGGTGAGACAAGGAGTTACCGTGAGTAGCGTCCTGGGTACGGAAGTTCCAGCGCTTAACGGTACCAGCAAAACCTTTACCTTTAGAGGTACCGGTTACGTCAACTTTTTTAACGTCAGCAAACAGCTCAACGCTAATGTCCTGACCTACGGTGAACTCTTCGCCTTCAGCAAGACGGAATTCCCACAGACCACGGCCAGCTTCTACGCCAGCTTTAGCGAAGTGACCCGCTTCTGGTTTGGTTACACGGTTAGCTTTTTTAGCACCAGTGGTAACCTGAATAGCGCGGTAGCCATCGTTAGCCAGATCTTTAACCTGAGTAACGCGGTTTGCTTCAACTTCGATTACGGTTACTGGGATAGAAACGCCATCTTCAGTGAAGATGCGGGTCATACCCACTTTTTTACCGACTAAACCAATCATTGTTTCAACCTCTCAATCGCTCGATGACCTGATTAACCCAGGCTGATCTGCACGTCTACACCGGCAGCCAGATCCAGACGCATCAGAGCATCAACGGTTTTCTCAGTTGGCTCAACGATGTCAACCAGACGCTTGTGAGTGCGGATTTCGTACTGATCGCGCGCGTCTTTGTTGACGTGCGGGGAGATCAGAACGGTGAAGCGCTCTTTGCGGGTCGGCAGCGGGATCGGACCACGGACTTGCGCACCAGTGCGCTTAGCAGTCTCGACGATTTCCGCGGTTGATTGATCGATCAGACGATGATCAAACGCTTTAAGGCGGATACGGATTCTTTGGTTCTGCATGAGACCAGAGCTCCAATTATTTTATAAACGAAAATGATTACTCCTCAAACCCATTACGATTGATGGGAGAGTGTAACCGTTCTTACGTAGCCCCCCAATTGGGAGCATTGTTGAGTAACAAAATGAGCTACTCTGGTTCTGATTGAACCCGCCGTCAATTACGACAAGCCCGCGCATTATACGTAAATCAGTGAAAGACGCAAGTGCCGTTTAGAAATTAAGCGTCAAAGGCTCAGTATGCGTAGGACTGCGCAACTTTTTACGCCGTATATCCTTTCTGATTTTTTTATTTGAAGCCGCTACGCAATTGTTGTTTTTGTGCGTTGCCGGACAGGCAGATTGTAACGAGTATGCGCTCAAAACCTTTTGAGGCCTTTTCCATGCTAACCACCCTCCCCTTCCTGATGATCTATTTTTCTCTGACGGCCTTAATCGTATGCGCTGATATTCGCGACGGTTTACTGCCCGATAAATTTATCTGCCCGCTGCTCTGGACGGGCCTGCTCTACCAGGTCTTTATCCATCCTGATTTTCTGCCGAGTGCCGTAATGGGAGCGGTGGCTGGATATCTTGGTTTTGCCTTGATTTACTGGGGCTATCGGCTTATCTGCCGGCGGGAAGGAATGGGATATGGCGATGTGAAGTATCTGGCAGGACTTGGTGCGTGGCATGGCTGGTGCATACTGCCTACGCTGGCGTTACTCGCCGCGCTTATGGCGCTGCTTTGCATTCTTGTTTTTTCGTTTCTCACTTCAGAGAAAGGTGCATTAAAAAACCCACTGCCTTTTGGACCATTTCTGGCAGCAGCGGGTTTGTGCGTTGGATGGGAAAATCTGATTAATTTTCCACTTTGATCTGAGACTGTAGGTAGTTCTGAAGGCCAATTTTGCTAATGAGATCCAGTTCGGTTTCCAGCCAGTCAATGTGGCCTTCTTCATCGGCAAGGATCTGGATCATCATATCGCGGCTCACATAGTCATGGACGCTGTCAGCATAAGCAATGGCTTCGCGCAGATCTTTCGCACCTTCCAGCTCCAGCCGGAGGTCAGAACGCAGCATCTCTTCGACATCCTCACCGATGCCAAGCTTGCCGAGATCCTGCAGGTTTGGGATGCCTTCAAGAAATAAGATACGCTCGATGTATTTATCGGCGTGTTTCATCTCATCTATAGATTCATGGTACTCAACGTCATTCAGACGTGTCAGACCCCAGTTTTTAAACATTCTCGCGTGAAGAAAGTACTGGTTGATTGCGACAAGCTCATTTCCCAATAATTTATTGAGATAACTTATGATTTTAACATCACCTTTCATTATATAGTCCCTCCGCTTCCACTCATTGAAGCGTAGAACGGGCTACGGGGATGTCAAAAAAAAGATAGAGGCTTACGCGATCTCTTTGAATTCCGGGATCTGCATCAGTTCGTCCTGCATGATCTCACGCGCTGCGCGAACGCATTTACCGCATTGATTTCCCACCGGAACAAATTTGCGAAGCTGCTGGAAAGATTGTGGCTGAAACTGGCGAACGGCCTGACGAATTTTTTTGTCGCTTACACCATTACATAAACAAACGTACATAGAGACTCCCGTTCAAAATATGCGCAAAGTGTAAGTGAGAATGGTTATGATTACAATAGCACATACGCCAGGATACGGGCCGGGAGCGGTTAAAAAATGCGAAATTTTGTGACAAGGAAAGGTACAGAAAACAAAAAAGGACGCCGAAGCGTCCTTTTTTATTCAGGGATAATTAATTAGCCCAGAACTTTAGCAACAACGCCCGCGCCAACGGTACGGCCGCCTTCACGGATTGCGAAACGCAGACCGTCGTCCATCGCGATTGGGTGGATCAGAGTCACAACCATCTTGATGTTGTCGCCTG
>NZ_JBLKDI010000033.1:0-26297 GCF_047530715.1 Enterobacter sp. 04-C-12-SI-ECC | reverse complement strand
CGCCATTCATGGCCATATCAATGATTTTCTGGTGCGTACCGGGTTGAGAAGCGGTGTAAGTGAACTGCAGTTGCCATGTTTTACGGCAGTGAGAGCAGAGATAGCGCTGATGTCCGGCAGTGCTTTTGCCGTTACGCACCACCCCGTCAGTAGCTGAAGAGGAGGGACAGCTGATAGAAACAGAAGCCACTGGAGCACCTCAAAAACACCATCATACACTAAATCAGTAAGTTGGCAGCATCACCGACAAAAGGCTGCCTCATCGCTAACTTTGCAACAGTGCCCTTATTCGCACCTTCCCTAGCTAAAGCAAAAAAAAGTGCTCAAAAAATTCTGGAGAAAAAATCCGTTTCTGCCGATACTGCCTCTGCGGGCTGTGCCTATTTCAGGACAATGGACTCTCACCCGTTAAGAGATGGGGAAAATGAACTGGCAGCGCTTCAACAAAGTAAGTAGTTTTTCAGGAGAAACCAGTGGCATAGTAAAGAAAAATTTTATTATTACCGCGGCGTTGCTGAGCAGTCTCTTTCTGGCGGCAATAGTGAATCTTTTATATATCGCGGATAATCTTAATAATAAAGCAGACGCGCGCAGCAGTTTACTTTTGCAAAAAGCCCTCACTAACCGGCAGGAAAAGATACGCGCAAATTTAATGGATAATGCCGACTGGGGCGAAGCGTATAATAATTTGCACAAGCAGGTGAATGTTAAATGGGCATGGGACAGCCAGAACCTTGGTGAATCGCTTTACACGAATTACCAGTATGAAGGCGTATTTGTTTTGTCTCCCGCCGGGGAGACGCGTTATAGCGTCATTGAAGGAAATCTTGTCAGCCAGCCTTTCGAGAAATGGCTCAACCGGAACATCACCAAAGAACTTTTTAACGACCTCTCACAAAGCCAGGGTAAAGCCGTCTCACGCCTTATGATGACCAACGGGCAACTCACCTTACTGGCGGCGGCCCGGATCACGTCGGAAGACGATGAAAGCATCACGCCGGTGGCGGAAGATGCCTCGGTACTGATTTTCGCCGACGTGTTAACGCCCGTTAAACTGGAGAAAATGGGCAACGAATACGGCATTCATAATGCGCATACGTTCGGCAGAATGGAGCCACACCTGAAAGCCGACTACCGGGAAGCTCAGCTTATTTTACCCATTGATAATGGCGATGTTCTGATTGAGTGGCGAAGCGACGATCCGGGCAGAGCGCTGATGAACCGGGAACTGCCGTTAATCATCATTCTGATGTTATCGACCATTGCATTTACCTGGTTGATGCGGCGTGGTGCGTTAATCAAAGCGCAAATTAATGACGAAAATGTTTTCCTGCTTGAGCAAAGCCGACAAGCGCTTACGGCAAGTGAACGACGCTTTCGCGACGTCATTGAAGCCACCACCGACTGGATTTGGGAAGCGGACAGCGAGGCACGGCTAACGTGGTTATCCGACCGTTTTTCCGGCGTTACCGGTCATCATTCTGACGACTGGCTTGGGCGGAACATGTTGGATTTCATCCACAGCGACAAAATCCTTTTTCATCACTGGCTGCTGAATCCGCAGACGAGCAGTAATTACACGCTCAAAAAGGCCCGCTATTTCTCAGCTCAGGGCCATCAGCGTTACTGCAATGTGGTGGCGAAGCGCGACATTATGGATGATGGTTCTATGGGCTTTCGCGGTACGGTGACCGATGTCACTCTGGAAGTGGAGGCGCAGGAGCGTGCCGAGTATTTATCGCGGCATGATGAATTAACCGGCCTACCAAACCGGGTCAGAATGAAAGAGTTTCTGGAAAGTGAGCTGCGTTCTTTACCCGATCCGGATCATCCCCTGGCCATGATCAGCCTCGACCTGGATAAATTCAAACCGGTAAATGATTTATTCGGCCACAATGCGGGCGATGCGTTACTCAATGAAGTCGCCAGCCGGTTGCGGTCCTGTACCCGTAAAATCGATCTGGTTGCCCGGCAGGGCGGAGATGAGTTTATCCTTATTCTGCCGGATATTTATGTGCGTAAAGACATAGAGACGCTCTGCCAGCGCATTGCCAGTGAAATAAGCCGGCCTTTTATCGTTAACGGCAATGAAGTGTATATCAGCGTGAGTATGGGGATTGCACTGGCGCCTCAGGATGCAATGAACGCCAGCGATCTGATTCGGTTATCCGATATCGCATTGTATAAAGCGAAAAATACCGGTCGCAATAACTGGGTGTTTTACGAACCCAACATGGGCGAGTACTTAATTCAGCGCCGGGAAATGGAAAAAGAGTTTCGTGAAGCGTTATGCACAGACCAGTTTCAGCTGGTTTATCAGCCCCGTTACGACATTAAAACCTCGCGTATCGCTGCTGTCGAAGCACTGGTTCGCTGGCAGCATCCGCGTCTCGGTTTACTGATGCCGGATCAGTTCATCCCGCTTGCGGAAGAGGCGGGCCTGATCGTTGCCATGAGTGATGTGGTGCTGGAGAAAGCCTGTAAAGATATGGTGCATCTCTCGCCCGATTTGGTTATTTCGGTCAATATTTCGGCGGTGGAGTTTAATACCCGTTGCCTGGCGAAACGGGTAAAGGCTGCGCTGCAAAAATCGGGGCTTAAACCGTCCCGGCTGGAGTTAGAAATTACCGAAAACGTGACGATTTCCAATCCGGATATCACGCTGGAAACCATGAAGCAGCTGAAGGATATCGGCGTACGCTTTTTGATTGATGACTTTGGAACCGGCTACTCGGCATTAAGCTATCTGAAACGCTTCCCGTTCGACGGAATAAAGCTGGATAAATCTTTTGTGTTCGCCATGGAGGAATCGGAAAACGCCAAAATCATCGTTGAGAATATTATCGGCCTTGGCAAAGCCTATTCGCTGGCTGTCACCGCTGAAGGCGTGGAAACGGCGGAGCAGTTGAAAAGGCTTAAACATTATCACTGTGACGAGGCGCAAGGGTATTTCATCGGGAAGCCTGTCGCGCTTGATGTGTTAAATTTAGAGGCACTGTTGCAAAGTTAGCGATGAGGCAGCCTTTTGTCTTATTCAAAGGCCTTACATTTCAAAAACTCTGCTTACCAGGCGCATTTCGCCCAGGGGATCACCATAATAAAATGCTGAGGCCTGGCCTTTGCGTAGTGCACGCATCACCTCAATACGGGGTTTGAGGGCCAATGGAACGAAAACGTACGCTAAGAAGTTAATTCATTGTTTAAATTGAAATTTAGTTCTCTTAGTTCCCCCTTCAAAATATCCTCCGGTAGCGTAAACGTATAATGCCCCAGCATATTGATATGCCCGTGCATCAGTGGGGACAACCGGGCGATATCTTCAACCCCGATTTCTTCTCCATTACTGCGTATCCAGCTCAGGGCTTCCTGCATATAAAGTGTGTTCCACAGTACCACTGCGTTAGTGACCAGGCCCAGTGCCCCCAGCTGATCTTCCTGACCTTCACGATAGCGCTTTCTGATCTCACCGCGCTGCCCGTAGCAGATCGCCCTCGCCACAGCATGGCGGCCTTCCCCCCGGTTTAGCTGCGTCAGGATCCGCCGACGATAATCCTCATCATCAATATAATTAAGAAGGTACAGCGTCTTGTTGACGCGCCCCACTTCCATGATCGCCTGTGCCAGCCCTGATGGGCGCGAGCTTTTCAGCAAAGAGCGAATGAGTTCTGAAGCATGAATGGTGCCCAGTTTCAGCGAACCGGCGGTTCGCATCATCTCATCCCACTGATCCTCGGCTTTCGACAGATCGGCACAACCACGTGCCAGTTCGTCCAGTGCACCGTAATTTGCCGATTTATCCACTCGCCAGAATACCGCTTCACCGGCATCGGCAAGCCGGGGGGAAAACTGGTATCCCAGCAGCCAGAAGAGGCCAAAAATAATGTCGCTGGTACCGGCTGTGTCTGTCATGATCTCAACCGGATTCAGCCCTGTCTGCTGCTCCAGAAGGCCTTCCAGCACAAAAATGGAATCTCGTAATGTGCCGGGGACAACGATGCCGTGGAATCCAGAGTACTGATCAGAGACGAAGTTGTACCAGGTGATGCCACGTCCGGAACCAAAATATTTTCTGTTAGGTCCTGAATTGACGGTTTTCACCGGCGTGACAAAGCGCATGCCATCAGCTGAAGCCACTTCGCCACCACCCCAGCGGCCAGCAAGCTCCAGTGTGGACTGAAAATCAACCAGGCGGGCATTGGCGCTGACCAGCGTTTCTGCCCGGAGGTAATTCTGTTTTACCCAGCTAAGCCGGTGGCGCGTCAGCGCCGGTATATTGTGCTTTATCAGCGGTTCCAGCCCGATATTGCAGGCCTCTGCCATCAGGACCGCGCACAGGCTGATGTGCAGATCCTGTGCCCGGGCCCCGGATTCACTGACATGCGTAAACTCACGTGTAAATCCCGTTCTGGCATCTATTTCAAGCAACAGTTCCGTCAAATCTACTGGCGGGAGTAGCAGCCTTACCCGACTGTTGAGACGATGCAACGATGGTGGCTCCTCCAGTTTCTCCAGGCTGCTGATAGTCAGGGAAGGATGTTTACCGTCATGGCAAATATGAACCTCCGCATTTCCTTCAAAGCGGGATGCGACGGTTTTCCAGGTTTCATCTAGCTGGGCCGCCAACTGTTGCACGCCTTTATGTCCATCAGTGGGATGTCCCAGCGCCCGGCAAACGGGGACCCGCTGAGCCTGCCATTCTTCCCCCTGCAACAGCTTCTCGCGGGGATTTCCCCAGCGATCGCTGTTTTCGAGCCAGATGTCCCTTCGACGTAGTGCATCCTGAAGGCGCTCCAGCAGACAAAGCGAGTAACCGGCACGCTGTATCCGGCCCTCCGCATCGTATACCAGGCGTTTCCAGGGGCCGGTAATAATATGTTCAGGCGCATTGTCCAGGATGCGCTTTTTCGAGCCGTTCAGTTCGGTCAGATAATGAATGGCGGACAACGTATGTTCTCCGGCTGGCGCTGCCTGGAAATGCAGGTCGCGCAATACCGCCGGAAGAAAGCGCTTTACCCGCCCGTACTGCTCCACCATTTCGTCATGGAAATTGTTGTTCTGAGGCCGGGCCAGCTCATTTACCTTGCTGACGGATTCTGCCAGCCTGCTTTTCGGTATGCTGTTGAATATGGTCTCCCTCAGTTCAGCATCGTCAGCCTGTTCATCCAGCAACAATGAACATGCCCGCGCCAATATTAGCGCAGCACGATCAAGATCTTTAAGCGTCCTGAGCCGTTTTTTCTGCCCCGTTTTCTTCGCCGCACGAGTGATATCCAGTATCAGCATATCGAGCACATCAACGGCCTCATCCAGCGCCGCAGTCTCCTGCGCTTTAACGAATGCTGTGAGTACGGCCAGTTTTCTCTGCTGTGGCATTCGCGCGATATATTTTACCGACGCCATGCCTGCGTAACGGGCCAAATTACGCAGTTGTATAGCAGGCAGACCGGTAAAATTCAGTCGGGAAAATTCCAGGTTTCGCAGCCGGATATACCGCTCCAGCGCTTCGGTAAATGCCGGGCCGCTGACGGTGACCGGTCCCTTTTTCAGTTGCTCCAGCGGTGAAGTACGCTGCCCCTCAGGAATGTCCAGAAGCTCCGTCACGCGGGCGGTCTGCCAGCTGTCCGGCAACGCGGCCAGTTTCTTCCACAGCCGCTGATTTGCCCGTTCGCGTATTTCACTGACGAGACGTACAAGTGTGGTTGCTCCGGGCAGCAGGACCTTATTCTGAAGCAGCCACGCGGTGGCAAAATCAAACATAAGGCCGGGTCGCTCATTACTGAGCCATGCGCGGGTGTACAGCAGGCGCTTCAGGCGGAAAGACCAGGGGAAATCGCCAAATTCATGGTAACCGTAATATTCCTTAATCAGCGCAGTATGCTCTCTGAGGGTGGTAACCCGTTCTGCGTAGCGGGTAAGGACTTCCGGACGGCGAATATTAAGCTGCACCGCGACAAATTGCTGAACACCTGGCAGAACCCGGGTTAAGTCTGTCAGAAAGGTGCCCAGAAAACGGGCGGTGGTGAGCTGAAGCGCAATTCCCAGCCGGTTATGCCTTCCCCGCCGCTGGTTAATGAAGGCAAGATCCCGCTCATCAAGATGAAAATAGCGCGCCAGCTGCACGTCATTGGGTTCTGCAACATAGCGACCATAATTCAGTTCCTGCTCAGTGGTCAGAAAATCGACGGGCATACCGGCCTCCCTGCCTGATGGTCATGAATTAACAATTTCGCAACCGTCCGAAATATTATAAATTCTCGGACACGCTAAAATGGTGTTGTCTAGGTGTCTATTAAATCGATTTTTTGTTATAACAGACACCCACTGTCCGATATTTGATTTAGGATACATTTTTATGCGACTTTTTGGTTACGCACGGGTATCAACAAGCCAGCAGTCCCTCGATATTCAGATCAAGGGGCTTAAAGAGGCGGGGGTGAAAGCCAGTCGCATATTTACCGACAAAGCATCCGGCAGTTCTACCGACAGGAAAGGACTGGATCTGCTGCGAATGAAGGTGGAGGAAGGTGACGTCATCCTGGTGAAGAAACTCGACCGGCTTGGCCGCGACACTGCCGATATGATCCAACTGATAAAAGAATTCGACGCTCAGGGAGTCGCGGTCCGATTCATAGACGACGGGATCAGCACCGACGGTGAAATGGGGAAAATGGTTGTGACCATTCTTTCAGCTGTAGCCCAGGCCGAACGCAGGAGGATTCTGGAGCGTACGAACGAAGGACGGCAGGAGGCCAGGCTGAAAGGTATCCGGTTTGGCCGAAAGCGCATCATCGACAGAAATAGTGTACTGGCACTTCATCAGCAGGGAACTGGTGCAACAGATATTGCCCGCCGGCTCAGTATTGCCCGTTCCACTGTTTATAAAATTCTGGAAGATGAGAGCCGGGTTAATCTGAGCAAAATTTGAGGACGAACATGAGTGATGTAAAGGCATTCAACAATTGCATGAGTGTGTTCTGGCGACAGCATGAAGCCGAATTCTCTCGCTTTCTGACATCGAAGACAGGTGATAGCGAAAAAGCAGCAGACCCGGAGAAGACGAAGGTGATTATCGTGACGCTTGCCGAAACGACACCTGTACTGGAAGCCGCTAACCTGCAGCAGGATCTACGCCGAGCTGGCATCGAGCCGTGGGCATGGGTCGTTAATAACAGCCTGGCAGCTGCTCAACCGTCTTCGCCTTTCCTGAAGATCAGGGCGAACCGCGAGCTGCCTCTCATCTCTGATGTGGAAGAGCAGTATGCAAAGCGTATTGCATTAACAGCGCTACAGAGCGAAGAGCCGGTTGGTATTGACCTGCTGGAAGAAATGGCGAAGTAATAATGAAGGGGGCAAATGCCCCCTTCGTCTTTATTTCAGTCTTTTACCTGAATCATCAACGACTTTTTCACCGTCTTCCTTGGTGAAAGCCGCTTTCTGGGCATCTGGAAGGATATCGAGAACAACCTCTGAAGGACGGCAAAGTTTAGTTCCCAGTGGCGTCACTACGATCGGACGGTTGATCAGAATCGGATGCTGTAGCATAAAGTCGATGAGCTGGTCGTCAGTAAATTTATCTTCTGCAAGACCCAGTTCCTCATACGGCTCGACGTTCTTACGCAGCAAAGCCCGGACGGAAATGCCCATATCCGCAATGAGTTTGAGCAGCTCATCGCGTGAAGGTGGAGTCTCAAGGTAAAGAATAACGGTCGGCTCGATACCGCTGTTGCGGATCATCTCCAGCGTATTACGCGACGTGCCGCAGGCTGGGTTGTGATAAATGGTGATGTTGCTCATATCAGTATCTCATTACAAAGTGAAAGAGAGACGTAGCGCCAGCGCGGCCAGCGTTACAAACAGCACAGGCAGAGTCATGACGATCCCGGTGCGGAAATAGTATCCCCATGTGATGGTCATGTTCTTCTGTGAAAGGACATGCAGCCAGAGCAACGTTGCCAGGCTACCAATAGGTGTAATTTTCGGTCCAAGATCGCAGCCAATCACGTTGGCAAAAATCATCGCCTCTTTGATAACGCCTGTTGCAGTGCTGCCATCAATAGAGAGAGCACCAACCAGCACGGTAGGCATATTGTTCATGATGGAAGAGAGGAAAGCCGTCAGGAAGCCAGTACCAAACGTCGCGGCCCAAAGTCCTTTATCTGCCAGCACGTTCAACACACCGGAGAGGTATTCTGTTAGTCCGGCATTACGCAGACCATAGACCACCAGATACATTCCCAGAGAGAATATGACGATCTGCCATGGCGCACCGCGAAGCACTTTGCCAGTGTTAATGGCATGGCCTCGCTTCGCCACCGCAAACAGAATGACAGCCCCTACAGCAGCAATCGCACTGACCGGGATACCCAACGGCTCAAGGACGAAAAAGCCAACCAGAAGAAGGATCAACACTATCCAGCCGGTTCTGAAGGTTGCCAGATCTTTAATCGCTTTTGCCGGTGCTTTCAGGAGAGCCAGGTCGTAAGTTGGCGGAATATCTTTGCGGAAGAACAGATGCAGCATCACCAGCGTGGCGATAATGGCTGCGATATCCACCGGCACCATTACCGACGCATACTCAGTGAAACCCAGCCCAAAGAAGTCTGCAGAAACGATGTTAACCAGGTTGGACACGATAAGCGGCAGACTGGCCGTATCGGCAATAAACCCGGCGGCCATGACAAATGCCAGCGTAGTGCCTTTGCTGAAACCTAATGCAAGCAGCATGGCGATAACAATTGGCGTCAGAATCAATGCCGCACCATCGTTGGCAAACAGTGCCGCCACCGCTGCGCCGAGCAAAACGATATAGGTAAACAGCAAACGCCCGCGACCGTTACCCCAACGTGAAACGTGCAGCGCCGCCCATTCGAAAAAGCCCGATTCATCGAGCAGAAGGCTGATAATAATCACGGCAATAAAGGTCGCCGTCGCATTCCAGACAATATTCCACACTACAGGGATATCACCAAAATGGACTACGCCAGAGATCAGCGCCAGTACCGCGCCCAGCGTCGCACTCCAGCCGATCCCTAATCCCTTCGGTTGCCAGATAACCAAAACGATGGTCAGGACAAAAATAGCGCCTGCCAGTAACATAAATCCTCCAGACAGGACGGCTTTGCCGCCCTGTATATACAAAAAAAATTAAACAACCAGCTCTCTGAGTTTCTCGATGCCAGTGGGCTCTGCAGCCATTACCGGTACTAACGCTATGCGGCTTGCATGCTGGTTTTTCACAACCTCGATTTGAGGACGCTCTTGTAGGGCGCGCTGGCAAAGCAGCGGCGATTGCGTCTGTGCAATCGAAAGGCTGTTATTGATAATCCAGCCCCAGGGATGAATCCCCGCACGTTCAAGATCGGACTGCAGGTTTGCCGCTTCCAGTACAGGTGTGGTTTCAGGCAGAGTGACCAGCAAAACTTTGGTACGTTCCTGGTCCTGAAGCTGCATCATCGGAGTGGTAAAATGACCTTTATCCCCCATCTTCCTGGCAATCTCACGGTGATAAGCCCCGGTAGCATCAAGCAGTAATAGCGTATGCCCGGTAGGTGCCGTATCCATGACCACAAACCGTTTGCCAGCTTCACGAATTACGCGTGAAAACGCCTGGAACACCGCAATCTCTTCTGTGCAAGGAGAACGTAAATCCTCTTCGAGCAGCCGTTTCCCAGCCTCATCCAGATCCCTGCCTTTCGTCTCAAGAACATGCTGACGATAGCGTTCAGTTTCATCGTGAGGGTTGATTCGGCTGACCTGCAGATTTTTGAGGCTGCCATTGAGCGTTGTACTGAGATGTGCAGCAGGATCTGAGGTGGTGAGATGCACATCAAAACCCTTATCCGCCAGACTGACGGCGATAGCCGCAGCCATTGTGGTTTTGCCCACACCACCTTTGCCCATCAGCATAATCAAACCGTGTTCACTGCGGGCGATATCATCAACCAGGACAGACAACGACATATTCTCTGGCTTGTTCTGTGGGCTTTGTTCAGGAAGCGATGTTATCTCAGCGTGTTCGTTGAGCAGGCCTTTCAATGCGGATACACCAACCATGTTCAGCGGCTGCAGGTATAAGTTGTCTGTCGGCAAATCAGATAACCCGGCAGGAAGATTTGCCAGCGCCTCTTGCTCCCGTTGCCATATTGCAGCGGCCAGTGCATCACGTTCTGCTTCGCTCGCAGGCAGGACACCGTTAATGACTAAATACTGATTTTTAAGGCCAATAGCTGATAATTCGTCATGAGTACGAGCGACTTCCTGCAGTGTTGATTTTTGCAATCGCGCGACCAGCACAAGGCGAGTTCGTTCAGGATCGGATAATGCCTCAACCGCATGAGCATATTGCTCGCGTTGTTTTTCCAGCCCAGCCATTGGACCAAGACAGGAAGCACCATCCGGGTTACTTTCGATGAAGCTGCTCCAGGCTCCGGGAAGCTGAAGAAGGCGAATAGTGTGGCCAGTTGGGGCAGTATCAAAAATGATGTGATCAAAGCGGGTCAGCAGAGAAGCGTCAGTCAGTAAGCCAGTAAACTCGTCGAATGCAGCGATCTCTGTCGTACAAGCTCCTGAAAGCTGTTCACTGATGCTGTTAACAACGTCATCAGGCAAAAGACCTTTAATAGGGTCAACGATTCTGGCGCGGTATTGCTGGGCGGCGTCCTGCGGGTCAATCTCCAGAGCCGAAAGACCAGACACAGCAGTCACGGGCTGGATAGTGTTACCGATAGTCTGATCGAATACCTGACCGACATTGGAAGCCGGGTCGGTACTGACAAGCAGAACACGCTTTCCCAGTTCAGCCAGACGTATAGCCGTTGCGCAGGAAATCGAAGTTTTGCCTACACCTCCCTTACCGGTGAAAAACAGGTAAGACGGGATATTCTCTAAGAATTTCATATGTCCTCCTGACATACTCAACAACAGGAAGTTTTACCACCACAGCAACTGGTGGAAGCTAAACCCACCTTTTCCAGCGGTATACCAAACCAGCGAGCCAGTTCAGCGCGTTTTGGGTATCGCCCGGCCATCACCGTTTCACCATCAAGCAACAGCAGCGGAAGCCCTTCAGCTCCAGAAGCCTCAAGGAATGCTTTCGCTTTTTCGTTCTCAACGAAGCTCATAGGCTGCTGCGCCAGGTTATAACGTTCGATCTGAACCCCACGCCCTTTCAGCCATTGCACATCAGCAGAAAAATTGACCAAAACCTGATCGACATCTGAACCACAAACGCCGGTACTGCAGCACATCGCCGGATCAAACACCGTTAACATTTTCATCTTTAACACCTCATATTCGTAAAAACATATATGTACAGGCAAAATTTTTAGATACAAACAGCCTTACCGCTGCCAGAGCAGTTGGCCGATGCCAGCTTACGGGCGATGGCCTGTACGTCGTCCTGTTGACTTAACCAGGCCTGCTCAATCACCAGGGCAGCCCAGGAAGGAATATGCGGGGATAAGCGATAATGAACCCATTTCCCCTGCTTGCGATCCAGCAACAGGCCACTTTCCCGAAGCATCGCCAGATGGCGGGAGGTCTTGGGTTGTGATTGTTCCAGCGCTGTGCAGAGATCGCATACGCACAGCTCCCCCATCTCCCTGAGCAGTAGCACGATACCCAGGCGGGTTTCATCAGATAGTATTTTGAAAAGTTGTAGGGATGCAATTTCTGGCATTATGTACTCCTGCTATGAATGGGTATTGTCTCTCCACCAAAACAAGAAGTCAAAATCATATGTGTTTTCTCGCATGTGAGTGCAGGTGTCACTATGCGGTTGAAAAACGACCTGATGTGCGATCGTTACGTTAGTTGGGTAGGTAAAAAAGTCATTTGAGGCTAAAACATTGCTTAGTGCGGGCTTTCAGTTCATAGAGAAGAATGAATAATATCAATTATAACAATTGGTTATTTCCTTAGCGTACGTTTTCGTTCCATTGGCCCTCAGACCCCTTACCCAACGAAATGAAACTCTTGGGATGCTTTGCTGCTTTGAATATTTTTTCGGCCTGCTCAATTAACACAGTATCATCTTCAGTCGCATGAAAAATAAGCAGAGGCTTGTTCATGGCGAACACCTTATGAGCGATTTTGTGTTCCTGAATATTGTCCAGCATCTGTTTCTTTAAGGTAAATACCCGCCCGGCCAGCTCAACGGGATAGGCTCCATGCTGGTTAATGTTTTCAACATCATCCTTAAAAAGACGTTTTACGTGTGTCAGTTCTCCGGGTGATCCTATGGTGACAACGGCCTTTGCCTCAGGAACTTCGCCGGCAATAGACAGAATGGCCGATCCCCCCAGGCTATGGCCGATGAGCAAAGAAGGCGCTTCGTACTGTCGGCGGAGATAATCTACCGCGCAAAGCAGGTCCGAAATATTGGATGAGAAGTTGGTGTTGGAAAAATCCCCTTCGCTGTTTCCCAGACCAGTAAAATCAAACCGGAGAACGGCGATAGCATTCTCTGTCAGTTTCCGCGCAATACGCGCCGCGCCTTTGAGGTCTTTGCCACACGTAAAACAATGAGCTAACAGCGCAAACGCTTTAGGATTTTCAGGAAGTTCAAGCAATCCGGCCAGTTCTTCACCAGCCGCATTTTTGAACGTAAATTTTAGTTTTTTCATAGGATATTCCAGGTCTTAAACTGATTTCATATGTTTGATCGCAGGGAAAAATAATCTTCTGCTCTGCATCTGGCATTACGCGTTTTCCTTCCTCTACTGGGGATGTGAAACAGAATTCATTCCGAATGCCTGTCCTCACCTTCCAGTTTGAAAGCTGATTATTGCTTCCTGTTCGGTGATCACTTACGCTATGCTACCAACTAGATGGTAGTTTACAAGAATTTTATGAGGTCTCACTGAATGGCCAATTGCGCGCTCATTCTTAAAATATCCCTGGCAATGCTGGCGTTTGCTGCAAACTCTATTCTGTGCCGTCTGGCCCTGCAGGGAGGCCACATTGATCCCCTTTCATTCAGCAGCCTCAGGCTGGCCAGTGGTGCACTCGTCCTGTCACCTTTCTTGTTTTATCACGCAAAAACTACATTATCGCTGTGGCGTCCGCTGAGCGGATTTTACCTCATGGTGTACGCAGTGCTCTTCTCTGTCGCCTATATCCATCTCGATACCGGGGCAGGTGCGCTGTTACTTTTTGGTGCCGTACAGTTTGCGATGGTGATCCACGGATTATTTAAAGGGGAATCACTCTCCGTTATGCGGGCTTGCGGTTTAGTTATTGCTCTGGCAGGAATTGCTGCCCTGCTGTTACCCGGGGCGAAGGCACCGCCGCTTTACAGTGCACTTATGATGATCGTTGCCGGATTAGCCTGGGCCGCCTATTCCGTCAGGGGGAGGGCGGGCCAGGCGGCCGGGGCTTCAACGGCGGCAAATTTTGTACTCGCCACGCCGATGGCTCTCGCTCTTTCGTTGCTGTTTATGAAGCAGGGTCACTATGATGCTGCGGGCATTGCTTTGTCATTGCTGTCCGGTGCCGCCGCCTCAGCCGGTGCATATGTATTGTGGTATACCCTTTTACCCTCTCTCGGCTCTATCACCGCCAGTACCCTTCAGCTCAGCGTTCCCTGTCTGGCAATGCTAGGGGGTGTGGTATTCCTGGATGAATCACTGACGGTCAGAACGATATTTTCTGCCCTGGCGGTGCTGACTGGCATTGTGATGGTGACACGCGAGAAATCCCCCCGTCAGTCGATGACAAAGGCGAGAGAACCTTAATAACGCAATTAATTCATGCAGTTGTGATGATTCTCTTATGTTAATCACACGAGCCAGTTTTCCCGCTCCGGCATCAGACTGACAGTAATACTGAGGTCGACGTTTCTGACTACACCTAAGGCAGGTTTATGAAATGAAATATGATTTTGATGAGTACGTAAGCAGAGAGAAAACAGACAGTCTCACCGTGGACGGCTGGCGGGAATACCTGTTTTCGGGACAGTCCGAATTTGCAATGCGGTATCCGGCAGAAGGGCTAATTGTAACGGCTCGCAATCGAAATCCTTCGGGCTCGCAATCAGCGCAATTTTCGGCTCAGATTAAGTGACAATGAAAATCCTCACAGGCTCACATTAAGTGATAATGAGCTCGCGTTTATCTTTTCCGGCTCGCCATTCATTGCCTCGGGCTCACAATAAATGCAAATGAAAATTCTCCCATTGCGTCACCAGTAGATAATTTATTGCTTCTTATGCTGGCGAAACAGGGCTGTCAAGACCCTTTCAATCATCTCTTTCACCACCTCAGATTTCGGACGCTCCAGCGCCGTCAACGCCAACCCTTTTTCCAGTGTGATAATAAAACAGGCAAACGCTTCAGGAGCAAGGTAAGCAGGCAGCTCTCCACATTGCTGCGCCTCTCGCGCTTCGTTTTCCAGCCACTGGGTAAATGCCTGCCTTTCATCGCGTAATTGTGCGGCAAGGCCTCCTTCATCAATCTGGAAAGCCAGTGCGGAAAAGGTCATGGCGCACCCCAACGGTTTACCGTCACAACTGAACAACGTAAAGGCGTCATGAAGAAAATGACGCATCCGTTGTTCGAAAGTTTGTGTTTGATCCTGCAGACACTGTTCCAGCCCCCCCAACCAGTGCTGGCGGTAATACATAAGCGCCGCCGCATACATCCCCTCTTTGTTACCGAAGGCCAGATACAGCGATGGAGGTTTCATTCCGGTTACATGGGTCAGGTCTGCTATCGAGGTTGAGGCATATCCCTTTTGCGCAAAAACCTGAAATAACGCCTCCGCCAGCTTATCTGATGAGATGAGTTTTGGCCTGCCAGTTTTTTTCTTTTCAATCATGGAGATAGCCTTATCTTTTAACTTAATCATTATGTTCATAGTATCATGTTTTATAGTTATCGCTAAAAAACAATTGCATCACTGAAATATTTACCTTATATTTTTTATTGATCACTACAAAATACGAACGGGATAGGCGTATGAGAAAGTTCATTATTGCTGCAATATTGAGTCTGAGCATCCTGCCCGTGCTGACACAGGCATCAACCGAAATCAACAATTCTCACCAGTGCGAATTGCTTCGCCTTGGGAGCATCAGTGTTTCAGGTGGCACGATTGATGAGTTGACTAGCAAGCTTGCAGCAAAAGCAGAAAAATCAGGCGCCGATTATTTCCGCATCACTTATTTAAATACCAATGCCCATGGATATGCCACTGCAACGCTATACGACAATGCAGGCGCTTAGCTGCAACATAAATTTGACAAGTTAATCTGTTACATAAGGGATGTGTGGCTACAGAACCCTTATGGCTTTTTACATACGCAAAGGAAAATATTATGAAAACAAACATTAAAGCGCTGTTTTTTGCTTCGCACCTGGCTTTATTTGGCGTGGGTTTCGGTGTCGGTATCTATGTACTGCCTATCCTCACCGCTGAGAAAAACTCCAGTGCTGATGAAATTAAGGAAGTTAAAAATAATGCCCGCTACACGGGGGCATTTTTTAAAAACCAAAAAGGGAGTAATGCTGTTCACTGGGTTGATGGAAAGCTGTATGTCTCCGATCAAGAAATCGCATTTGAAGGTAGCATTGCTCCAGGTCCGGATTACAAGATCTATCTGACCAAAACCCAGGCTGATGATCGTAATTCATTTTTAAAAATAAAAGAAGAATCATTATATATAGGTGATTTGAAAAACTACGGCAACTTCAAAAAGAACCTGCCAAATGGTGTCAATATTGATGAATACACCACTGTGCAAATCTGGTGCGAAAAATTCGAGCAATTTATTGGTTCAGCCCAATACAGGTAGTGGGGTAAAACACGGGTTACTGGAGTTATTTTCGCAAACAGATCATGACGCTCTCTGTGTGACTGGCGCAATGATCACCGGATACGCTCGCAATTAAGGCTATCGGACCTTAAGACTCTGTCAAAATAGATAAACTGGAATATCCATTTACCCATATGGGGTCGTCTGGCGTACTGCAATTCAGTCAGCAAATCTCATGGAGTAAAATCGTATTTTATGGGTGCACCCAAAGCATACAGTTTGGTGAGACAGTTTTTCTGTCTCATTTGGATTGTTTTTGTCTCATCTGCATGTTACGTTTTCCTCATCTAGAGTCTAACGAGACATTTTTCATAACAATGGCTTTTTACGGTTATGCCCGGGTTTCAACCAACGACCAGGATCTGGATTTGCAAATACAGACGCTTCGCGCCGCTGGCTGCGAAATCATCCGTTCAGAAAAAGCGAGCGGGACCAGCCGCGATGGACGAACTGAGCTGCAACTGTTGCTGGATTTTCTGCGTAAGGGAGACACGCTGATTGTCACGCGAGTCGATCGCCTGGCCCGTAGCATTAAAGATTTGCAGGATATCGTGTATGCCCTGAATCAGCAGGGCATTACCCTCAAGGCAACAGAACAACCTGTGGATACGCGCACCGCAGCAGGTAAGGCGTTTCTGGATATGCTGGGTGTCTTCGCTGAGTTTGAAACCAACCTGCGCCGTGAACGCCAGTTGGAAGGTATCGCTGCCGCAAAAGCCCGCGGGGTTTATCAGGGGCGCAAACCGCGCATCGATCCTGTTGAGGTCCGTCGGTTGTACGTTGAAGAGAAAATGGGCGCAACGGCGATTTCTCGCCAACTGGGGATCGGTCGAGCCTCGGTCTATCGTGTGCTGGACCGCGATGAGCAGCCGGCGTAAGGCCATTCCAACCGATTCTTTGTTGCAACTGCGACAACGGCTTGACCGTCTGCCACCAAAAAGTCCGGAACGCGCGGCCCAGATCACCGCGATGGCGCTACTCTATTGCATTTCCGTCACCACCGTCTATCGTACACTCCGTGCCTTCCAGAAACCTCACATTGCACACCGGCGTGATCACGGGAAACCCCGGATACTGCCGCCGTCCGAACTCGAATATTATTGTGAACTGATCGCTGCATTGAAATTACGTACCACCAATAAAGCCGGTCGTCATCTGTCCACGACGCGTGCCATTCAGTTGCTCGAAGAACATGGTGTGGAAACGACTCAGGGGCTGGTTAAACTTCCAAAGGGGTTGTTGCGCAGGCCAACGGTTAACCGCTATTTGTCCCTGTTCCGACTCGATCACTCACGTCTGTTACGGGAGCCACCGGCAGCGCGGTTCCAGGCTGAGTGCAGTAATGACTGCTGGCAGTTCGATATGTCGCCCTCTGATCTCAAATATATCGAATGTCCTGAGTGGATTGATCCGGCCCGTGGACAACCTACCCTGATGTTATTCAGCGTGGTGGACGATCGCAGCGGGGTTAATTACCAGGAATACCGCTGTGTGTATGGCGAAGATGCGGAGTCTGCCTTGCGTTTTCTGTTTAATGCCATGGCGCCTAAAAGTCATCCGGAGATGTCTCTCCAGGGGCGACCGAAAATGCTGTACCTCGATAATGGCCCGGTGGCGAAAAGCCATGTCTTCCAGAATGTGATGCAGGCGCTGCAGATTGACTGGCAGACACATATGCCGGCAGGCAAGGATGGCACCCGCACCACAGCCCGGTCAAAAGGCAAGGTTGAGCGCCCGTTCCGTTCCGTCAAAGAAGCCCACGAAACGCTGTATCATTTTCATAAGCCGGAGACTGAACAGCAGGCGAATGAATGGCTCTGGAACTACCTGATACGCTATAACGCACAACGACATCGCAGCGAAAAGCATTCCCGTGAGGAAGATTGGCTGATGCATTTGCCACCAAAGGGAGTGCAGGACATGTGCACCTGGGAACAGTACTGTCGCTTTGCCCGGGAGCCGGAGTCTCGCAAGGTGGGTATCGATGCCCGCATAACGATTGACGGGACAGCTTACGAAGTCGAACCCGACATGGCGGGTGAAACTGTTATCCTGCTGTGGGGCCTCTTTGATGACGAAATGTTCGTGGAGTTTGACGGTGAAAAGTGGGGGCCTTATTTTCCTGTTTCCGGCCCGATACCTCTGCACCGCTATCGGGCATTCAAACGCGGAAAAGCAGCGGTGCGGGCAGACCGTATCCAGTCATTGGCTCGGCAACTGAACTTACCTATCAGCGCCCTGTCCGGTTGTGACCTCAAACTGGTGGCCGATAGCGTTCAGAGCACGCGGGTGTTGCCACATCAACCCTTCGAGTCCACAGCGTTTGAATACTGTTTTCCTACCCCGGTGGCAGCGAAGCTGGCTATTGCGGCTGATCTGGCCACACCGCTGGCGAAATTATCGGATGAAGACAAGGCGTTTATCGACCAAGTACTGACAGACACGCTGATCCGCAGTGAGGTATTTGCCCGGGTCAGGGAGTATTTCCGCAACACCCAATCAGGAGAGGATCATGCGGGTTGAGGTAATGGAACATTATGGACTGGCGCAACCAATCGATCAGGCCGGTTACTATGAGACGGCTCACCATAAGCAGCTTATCAAGGATATCCGCGGTGCTATCCACGAAGGCCGGTTAATTGCCGTTTGTGGTGTGGTTGGCAGCGGCAAGACAGTCACTCTGCGGCGTTTGCAGCAGCGTCTCAGGGAGGAAAATAAAATTACCGTAGCTCGCTCCCTGTCGATTGAAAAGCACAATATTAAACTGGCCACGCTCATCAACGCGCTCTTTTACGATTTGACGCAGGATAAACAGGTTCAGATCCCCAAACAGGGCGAACGACGCGAGCGTGA
This sequence comes from Enterobacter sp. 04-C-12-SI-ECC, assembly GCF_047530715.1. NCBI lineage: Bacteria > Pseudomonadati > Pseudomonadota > Gammaproteobacteria > Enterobacterales > Enterobacteriaceae > Enterobacter > Enterobacter sp. 04-C-12-SI-ECC. Next base: position 7,633 of record NZ_JBLKDI010000033.1, on the reverse strand, counting down.
GTTACAGGAACTGGTCAAAAAAGGAAAGCGGCCAGTGGCATTGTTTGTTGATGAAGCGCATGACCTGAACGGGCATACACTGATCGGACTCAAAAGGCTGATGGAAGTTGTGGAGGACGGTGGCGGCCGGCTGTCGGTTGTTCTGGCCGGTCACCCCAAACTGCGCAATGACCTGCGACGCCCGACTATGGAGGAGATCGGTTATCGCACGGATATCTTTACGCTGGATGGGATCACCGGTAGCCAACGGGAATATATTCAGTGGCTACTGAAAACCAGTATGGGGAAAGGCAAGCCGGAAGACATTCTGACCGCCGACGCCCTCGACCTGCTGGCGATGAAACTACGTACCCCACTTCAGGTTCAACTACATCTGACGCTGGCCCTGGAGGCCGGTTATCAGACGGGAGAAAAGCCGATAACCGCCGCCCTGGTTGAATCGGTACTTTCCCGCCAGCTTGACGATTTGGAGCCGACATTAACGCGTCATGGTTATCGACTGAAAGACATGGTGGAGCAGTTTGATGCCAAACCGGCAGAAATCAGGGCCATGTTCAACCATCAGCTCGACCCTGCTCGAACAGCAGAACTGCGGGACAGGATGCTGGCGGTGGGGCTCCCGATATGACGAATTTCATTTGCAGTTATTGTGAGCCGAAGGAAATGGAATGCGAGCCGAAAAAGATAAACGCGAGCTCATTGTCACTTAATGTGAGCCCGGGAGGATTTTCATTGTCACTTAATCTGAGCCGAAAATTGCGCTGATTGCGAGCCCGGGGGATTTCGATTGCGAGCCGTTACAGCTAATCAACCTCTGGGTTGCTGACATGGCTTTTGCCACACCAGAGCCGATTCTTCAGGCCATCAGAGACCGTCTGGATAGAAAAATACTCGGCTACACTAAAATCTACGACGAAGAATACTATGAGATCTTTGGCAGCTGGTGTGAGCGACAATATGGTCACCGTTTCAAAACGGAAGACATTGTGCTGTCTCCGGGCATTATTCCCGCGCTGAACCGTCTCGTCCCGCTTCTGACCGACATGGATGACAGTATTCTTATTATGACGCCTTCATATGGCCCGTTTAAAAAGGCGGGTGAATACAGTCAGCGTCGCGTGGTGTACTCGGCGTTAAAAAAATCAGCAGGCGGCTGGGAACCTGACTGGGAAGACTTTGCACGCAAAGCCAGTCAGGCCGATTTACGTGTGAAAATTCTTTTCCTGTGTAATCCGCATAACCCGACCGGACGAGTCTGGCGGCCTGATGAACTTAAGCGGATTATTGAAATTTGCCTGGCCAATGACATCTGGGTGATATCTGACGAAATTCACTGCGACCTGTCCCGAAGCGGTATCGGTCATACACCGGCCGCCTCTCTTTTCCCTGATTCTACACGCATTATTACCTGCATGTCCTCGAGTAAAACATTCAATCTGGCCGGGAATTTGTTGGCAAATATCATTATTCCGGATCCCGGTGTCAGAAGCGAGTGGCGTCTCAGACACGACGAGTTCATCTCTCCACTGAGCCTGGCAGCAAACAAAGCGGCGTGGAGTGAATGTGATGACTGGCTTGTCCATCTGAGGGAATATATTGACGGCAATTTCCAGTACCTGCACGACTATCTCAAAAGCTATTTACCCGAAACCAGGTTCTCGATCCCCGAAGGGACATATCTGGCCTGGATAGATATTAGCCGCTACCTGCCCGACACCGCAGGTGAGGATTTATCGCTGTATTTTGCCCGGGAGTCAGGGGTCCTTCTTGAAGGGGGCTTGCTGTTTGTCGACAATGGGGACGGATATATCCGGTTAAATCTGGCCTGCCCACGGAGTATGCTGACAGCAGGGATGAAAAGAATTTCACAGGTACTGCGGATACCGGCTCCTCATCGTGTATAACCCCTTTCTCTCTGGCCGTTTTGTCCTGTCAGGATGTCGTCAGAACCCGGCATAACACCCTGTGCCGGGAACACAAAAGGCACGGATGAACAGGTCGTGAATATTCTTAGTGAAGCCTGCTGATGACATGTCTGGCGACAAAAAAATGCCGCCCTTAAGGGGCGGCTTATACCAGCGTCACGGGGTTATCGTCTGACCGCCATGATGCCCGCATCGACATCCCAGATAGCGCCCGTCACCCATGAGGTTTTGTCAGACAACAGGAAGAGAATAGTGTTTGCCACATCTTCGGCAGTTCCGACGCGTCCCAGCGGGTGGAAATCGTTCAGCGACTTCATAGCATCTGCGATATCCGCTTTGTCCATGAAGCCTTCGTATATCGGCGTATGAACAATCCCGGGAGACACCGCGTTGACACGAATACCCGCGCTGGCCAGCTCAATCGCCAGATTACGCGTCAGGGCATGCAGACCCGCTTTTGCCATTGAATAGGCCGAGGCCGGCGAGTCACCCAGTGCAGCCTGAGCACCAATCGAACCGACGTTGACGATAGACCCTTCGAGCTTCGCGGCGAGCATGTTCTTCACGACATCCTGTGTAATAAAGAACGTGGCTCGGTTCAGCGAAAGATACATGTCATAATCGGCAAAGCTGTGCTCGGTAAATCCTTTGGGCATGAAGATACCGGCGGCATTCACCATCAGGCTGATATCGTGATGGTGAGCATTAATTTCCTGACGGATAGTTTCCATACCTTCTTCGGTCATCAGGTTCGCCGCGATGACCGCAACCGGTCCCAGAGGGCTCAGTTCTTTTTGCACCGCTTCGGCTTTGTCTTTTTTATTCCCGGTCAGCACGACACTGCCGCCCGCTTCCAGTACCATGCGTGCCACGGCCAGGCCCATGCCGCTGGTACCGCCGACGACGAGCAGTTTTTTACCTTTGAAAAAAGTGTTCATTTTCTGACTCCATTACTGGTGGGTAAGACGTTGCCGGCAGCGTGAAACTGCCGGCGGTTGACGGATTAAATACTGCAGCCATCCGTTCCGCAGGTCTGACCCGCAGTGGCTGAAAATTCGGTTTGCTGTTCATCCCAGACCTGACGCAGGGCATTCAAAAAGTTATCTGCTGCCTGAGCCCCGCTGATGGCATATTTTTCGTTCATCACAAAAACCGGAACGCCGCTGAGGCCAATAGACTGTGCGTGGGCTTCATCGTCGGAAACGGTGGCGCGAAAATCGTCATTTTCCAGGGCGGCTTCAGCGTCAGCTTTCGGCATACCGGCTTCTACGGCCATGGCAACGAGCTGCTGACGGTCAAAGAGAGAGCGACCTTCGGTGATACTGCCATGATAAAAACGTTCTTCCACCGTGTCCGCAATTCCGGCCTTACGCGCGGCAACCAGCAGGGTGTGTGCATCTTCTGTATCACCAAACATCATGCCGTCGAAGTTGTAGATCAGACCTTCAGATTTACCGGCGGTGCCCACCTGATTCATCATCAGCTCCGCTGAATGCTGACTGCCCAGCTTTTTAACGATGGCATCCTTAAAAGGCATCGCGGGAGTACCACCGGCCAGACGGTAGCTGTGATGGCGGATCACCACCTGGTCGCGAAATTCAAAGCGATTCAGACCCTGTTCAAATCTTTTTTTAGCAATCCAGCACCACGGGCAGACCAAATCTGACCAGATATCGATGGTAAGGGTGGGTTTCAGCGTTTGCATAATGATTCCTCAAAGACGTTGGGCGGTCGGTTCTCACTTATCAGAGAACCGCGACCGTATGGGATTTATTGCGCCTGCCAGACCGGGTAATCGGTATAGCCTTTTTCCGGGGAACCACTGACGCCGTAGTAGGTGGCGCGGTCACTTTCTGCCAGTGGCCAGCCGTTTTGCATTCTTTCAACCAGATCCGGGTTAGCGATGTAGGGCACACCAAATGCCACCAGATCCAGCTCATCATCTTCCAGAGCCTGCTCTGCGATATCACGGGTAAAACCGCCGGCAGCGATGATGGTGCCTTTAAACGTGTTGCGAAAACGGCGGCGGAAGCCTTCCGGAAGTGGCGCTTTGGTGTACACCGGCTGATAGTAAAGGTGTACGTAGGCCAGTTCCCGCTGACCGAGCGCGTCGGTGATGGCTGACCAGGTTTGCTCTTCACCTTCATACGGCGCGAGGTCATAAATGCGGCCGAACGGTGACAGGCGCACGGCAACGTGGCTGTTACCCACGGCTTCCGCCACGGCGTCAATGGTCTCCAGCAGGAAACGCTGACGATTTTCCACCGAGCCGCCGTATTCGTCGGTGCGGGTGTTCAGTTCGCTACTGAGGAACTGGTCAAAGATGAATCCGTTTGCCGCCATGATTTCCACGCCGTCAAAGCCGGCTTCCATCGCCAGGCGTGCGGAGTGCACGAAGTCTGCAGTGATGCGTTTAACTTCATGCGTTTCCAGCGCGCGTGGCTGGCTTGGTACAACCGGGCCCGGTTCTCCGGATTCGGTCAGCGCAAAAACGGTGGTATTGACCGCCTGAACGGTGCCCGCTGAAACCGGCGCTATGTGGCCTGGCTGAAGAGAGACGTGAGACATACGGCCGACGTGCCAGAGCTGCGCGAAAATACGGCCACCTTTGGCGTGAACCGCTTGTGTCACTTTACGCCAGCCCTGGACGTGTTCGTCGTTGTAGATACCAGGGGTATAAAGGTAACCCCGGCCTTCTTCTGAAACCGGCATCCCTTCGGTGATGAGCAGGCCAGCAGAAGCACGCTGTGCATAGTACAAAGCCACGACCTCATCCGGCACGTCATTCATGGTGCGGGTGCGGGTCATCGGTGCCATGACTACACGGTTTTTTAACGCCAGGCCAGACAGATTGTAGGGGGTGAAAAGCTTACTCATCGTATACCTCACAAAAAACAAAAAGGAGTATCCCGGCAGGGATTTGCACAGCCCGGCAGTATCATCGACTGGACGTCGCGCACTGGAGTTGCATAAACATCTGATGGGTGGCAATATGCCAACCATCTAGCAGGTAGGTCAATGGGTGTGTCGTATTTTTTTGTCATAACGCAGCCATTCCTGAATTGTCACTCATTTTGCGAGGTCATCACCATGCGTACATTAACAGCTTATAACGAAGATAATTTCCGCCAGATAGAGCAGTACAAAGGAATATCGGTGGTACGTTTCTCTGCACCCTGGTGTCCGCCCTGTCAGGCCAGCGAAGAAATGTTCAGTCAGTTTGCAGACCGGCTCGATAGAGATATTCAGGTGGGGAAAGTCAATGTAGATCAGGCGCCGGTGCTGACAACCAAATACGAGATCTGGGGGCTGCCGTCTGTGCTGATATTTCATGAAGGGCAATTAGTTAAACGCATACCGGGTGTGAAACCTGCATCGGTATATGCTCAGGCTATTGCGGACATAAAAAAAGGGCAGTAATGCCCTTTTAACGTGGAATTTATTAATGCTTAACCGCGTGCCTGACCGACGGCATCCAGAGTGCGGGCTGAATGAATGACCGCCGCGCCAGCGTTGAGGTTAATCGCCACGCCCAGCGCTTCAGCAATTTCAGCGTCGGTTGCACCGGCTTTCACAGCGGCGTCGGCGTGAAAAGCAATACAGCCGTCGCAGCGGGTTGTGACTGCGCACGCCAGGGCAATGAGTTCACGCACTTTTGCGCCCAAAAGGTCAGTTTTGTTACCTGCGTTGCCCAGGGCAACCACGCCTTTCATGGTCTCGGGGGTCAGTTTGCCCAACTCGCCTAAACGTTGCATTAACTCTGAGCGATAGTTGTTCCAGTCCAGCATAGTGTCATTCTCCTGAATGAGGGGTATTAAGAAGCAGTTTTATATACTTAAGGCTGTTGGCGAAGACTTCGGGTCTGGCCGTTGCATGCGCCACTACGCTTGAGCCTTCACAGACATTAATGATCATCAAAGCAATATCTGATGGTTCGGCATGGGATGAAAACTCACCTGACTCCATGCCCGCCCTGACGACTTTTGTGAGCCACTCGATTTGCATATCGAAATAAAGTGATGTCTGTACAGTAATTGCCTGAGGCAGATTGGCGGTCTCTGCTGACAACGCACAACACAGTGGCAGTAGCGAAGCTTTATGGCTTTGCGCGAAGATATCGATGTAAGCCGCAATTCTTCTCTCCGCGCTTTTCTCAGTCGCCTCTATCTGCTCAAATACGCGTTGTGTATCAGAGAACGCCTGTATTACCACCTGCTCACCCAGAATATCTTTGGTCGGGAAATGGTGATGAATACTGGCCTTGGTGATACCCACTATTTTTGATAAATCAGCATAGCTGAATACTGAATACCCTTTTTCGCGCATCAGGTGTTCTGCTTCGCTGAGCAGCCGTTCCCGTGTCATGGTTGTCATAATTACTCCATATAATCTACTAGTTGATAGATTATATTGTTGCTATTTTTCCGTAGCAAGTTGTATCACTGACTCAGTATCGTGCAGAGCTGAACGTCACTGCCATCCTGCATTCTGAATGGCAGCATTACATCTCTGACATCACGCCAGGCGTGTAATCATTTCAACCGGATTAGCCAGAGTATCGTGGATTGGCGAATTCTTTTGCATTTCGCTGACCAGCGCTTCTAACTCCTCGCGACTGGCGGTCTTGCTCGTAAGGTGAACATCGACGCGAATAGATTTCGCACCTTTACGCACGTTGCTGTCCAGCCCAAGGAAGCCGTTGAGGTTGATATCGAAATTAAGATCCAGCTCGATACCGTCCAGGTCGATCCCTTTTTCAGCAGCCATCATGGTAAGGGTGGCGGTATAACAGCCAGCCAGCGCCTGCATGATGTATTCAGTCGGGCTCATGCCGGTATCGGTGCCGAGTAAACCTGCGGGTTCATCACCGATATTAGAAAATTTCCCCACACGGCTGGTATCGATAACGCCGTTCTGGATTGTGGCGCCGGTCTCTGTGCGAACGGTTAATCCGCCGCTGGAACGGGCTTTCATCTGGAAAGTCAGGTTACCCAGGCCAGGCTGGCTGCGAACTGCTTCACGGGTATTGTGGATCGCAGCTGCGTCTGCAGAAGGTTTAACGGTAGTAGACATAATGGCTCCTGTAATTTCTTGATAAAAGGTATAGCTGGTGTAACCAGCACCAATCATCTAGTTGGTAGATTAGTGTCGCGAACCTCTTTTGTCTACTCTTTTATAAAAAATAGGGGGAAAAGAACCCAGCAGGCTGTTTTATTTCATAATAACCATTTGATTTTTTTATAATCTTCCCAGCCGCTCACTCTTGCAGCAATCCAGCCTTTACCCGAAGGATAGTCTGGCGGGTGGTATTAAATTCCCGGGCAATAGCACTGATACTGATGCCAGCATTTAGGCGCTCTGTCACTGTTTGCTTTTGTTCCTCGCTCAGGATGGGGGGGCGACCGAAGCGTTTTCCAGCCGCTTTTGCCCTCGCAATACCTGAATACGTTCGCTCAAGCAGCAAATCCCGCTCAAACTCCGCTACAGCAGAAATTACCTGCATAGTCATTTTTCCGGCCGGACTGGTCAAGTCAACGCCTCCGAGTGCGAGACAATGAACGCGAATATCTAAAGCCGCCAGTTGCTCGGCACTGTTGCAAATAGTCGGTGGTGATAAACTTATCATCCCCTTTTGCTGATGGAGCTGCACATGAACCCATTCAAAGGCCGGCATTTTCAGCGTGACATCATTCTGTGGGCCGTACGCT
>NZ_JBLKDI010000032.1:0-26353 GCF_047530715.1 Enterobacter sp. 04-C-12-SI-ECC | reverse complement strand
GAGTGGGAAGCGAAAATCATCGAACTGGCTGGCTTCCTGGATTCTTACATCCCAGAACCAGAGCGTGCGATTGACAAGCCATTCCTGCTGCCAATCGAAGACGTATTCTCCATCTCCGGTCGTGGTACCGTTGTTACCGGTCGTGTAGAGCGCGGTATCATCAAAGTTGGTGAAGAAGTTGAAATCGTTGGTATCAAAGAGACTGCGAAGTCTACCTGTACTGGCGTTGAAATGTTCCGCAAACTGCTGGACGAAGGCCGTGCTGGTGAGAACGTTGGTGTTCTGCTGCGTGGTATCAAACGTGAAGAAATCGAACGTGGTCAGGTTCTGGCGAAGCCAGGCTCAATCAAGCCACACACCAAGTTCGAATCTGAAGTGTACATTCTGTCCAAAGACGAAGGCGGCCGTCATACTCCGTTCTTCAAAGGCTACCGTCCACAGTTCTACTTCCGTACAACTGACGTGACCGGTACCATCGAACTGCCAGAAGGCGTAGAGATGGTAATGCCAGGCGACAACATCAAGATGGTTGTGACTCTGATCCACCCAATCGCGATGGACGACGGTCTGCGTTTCGCAATCCGTGAAGGCGGCCGTACCGTTGGCGCGGGCGTTGTTGCTAAAGTTCTCGGCTAATCGCTGATAACATTTGACGCAATGCGCAATAAAAGGGCATCATTTGATGCCCTTTTTGCACGCTTTCACATCAGAACCTGGCTCATCAGTGATTAATTTTGTCATAATCATTGCTGAGACAGGCTCTGCGGAGAGCGTATAATACGAAAAGCGAATAGCATTTCGATTGGTTTGCCTCGCACTCGCGGGGTGAAAATGTTTGTAGAATACTTCTGACAGGTTGGTTTATGAGTGCGAATACCGAAGCTCAAGGGAGCGGGCGCGGCCTGGAAGCGATGAAATGGGTAGTTGTAGCCGTGCTGCTGATTGTGGCGATTGTCGGCAACTATCTTTATCGTGACATGATGCTGCCGCTACGCGCGCTTGCAGTGGTAATTCTGATTGCTGCGGCGGGTGGTGTCGCGCTGTTGACGACAAAAGGCAAAGCGACCGTTGCGTTTGCCCGCGAAGCGCGTACCGAAGTCCGCAAGGTCATTTGGCCGACTCGCCAGGAAACATTGCACACCACGCTGATCGTAGCGGCGGTTACCGCTGTAATGTCACTGATCCTGTGGGGACTGGATGGTATTCTGGTTCGCCTGGTATCCTTTATCACTGGCCTGAGGTTCTGAGATGTCTGAAGCCCCTAAAAAGCGCTGGTACGTCGTTCAGGCGTTTTCCGGTTTTGAAGGCCGCGTAGCAACGTCGCTGCGTGAGCATATCAAATTACACAACATGGAAGAGTTGTTTGGCGAAGTTATGGTTCCGACCGAAGAAGTGGTTGAGATCCGTGGCGGCCAGCGTCGCAAAAGCGAGCGCAAATTCTTCCCGGGTTACGTGCTGGTTCAGATGGTTATGAACGACGCGAGCTGGCACCTGGTGCGCAGCGTGCCGCGTGTGATGGGCTTTATCGGCGGCACGTCTGACCGTCCGGCGCCAATCAGCGACAAAGAAGTTGATGCGATTATGAACCGCCTGCAGCAGGTGGGTGATAAGCCGCGTCCGAAAACGCTGTTTGAACCGGGTGAAATGGTTCGTGTTAATGACGGTCCGTTTGCTGACTTTAATGGCGTGGTTGAAGAAGTGGACTATGAGAAGTCCCGCCTGAAAGTTTCTGTTTCTATCTTCGGTCGTGCGACCCCGGTAGAGCTGGACTTTGCCCAGGTAGAAAAAGCCTAAGCAGCGATCAAAAAAGCGACGATTTAATCGTTGCACAAGGCGCGAGATTGGAATACAATTTCGCGCCTTTTGTTTTTATGGGTTACGGCCCGTAAAACGAATTTTATTCACGGGGAGCCTCCCTGAGGCGCTATTACCCAATCAGAGGATTTTAGAATGGCTAAGAAAGTACAAGCCTACGTCAAGCTGCAGGTTGCAGCTGGTATGGCGAACCCAAGTCCACCAGTTGGTCCAGCTCTGGGTCAGCAGGGTGTGAACATCATGGAATTCTGTAAAGCGTTCAACGCAAAAACTGAATCCCTGGAAAAAGGTCTGCCAATCCCAGTCGTAATCACTGTTTACGCTGACCGTTCTTTCACTTTCGTTACCAAAACCCCTCCAGCAGCAGTTCTGCTGAAGAAAGCGGCTGGTATCAAGTCTGGTTCCGGTAAACCGAACAAAGACAAAGTGGGTAAAATTTCCCGCGCTCAGCTGCAGGAAATCGCGCAGACCAAAGCTGCCGACATGACTGGTGCCGACATTGAAGCGATGACTCGCTCCATCGAAGGTACTGCACGTTCCATGGGCCTGGTAGTGGAGGACTAAGAAATGGCTAAACTGACCAAGCGCATGTCCGTGATCCGTGACAAAGTTGATGCGACCAAACAGTACGACATCAACGAAGCTATTGCTCTGCTGAAAGAACTGGCGACTGCTAAGTTCGTTGAAAGCGTTGACGTTGCCGTTAACCTGGGCATCGATGCTCGTAAATCCGATCAGAACGTTCGTGGCGCAACTGTACTGCCACACGGTACTGGCCGTTCCGTTCGCGTAGCTGTATTTGCTCAGGGTGCAAACGCTGAAGCTGCTAAAGCTGCCGGCGCTGAACTGGTAGGTATGGAAGATCTGGCTGATCAGATCAAGAAAGGCGAAATGAACTTTGACGTTGTTATTGCTTCTCCAGATGCAATGCGCGTTGTTGGCCAGCTGGGCCAGGTTCTGGGTCCACGCGGCCTGATGCCAAACCCGAAAGTAGGTACTGTAACCCCTAACGTTGCTGAAGCGGTTAAGAACGCTAAAGCAGGTCAGGTTCGTTATCGTAACGACAAAAACGGCATCATCCACACCACCATCGGTAAAGTGGACTTTGACGCTGACAAACTGAAAGAAAACCTGGAAGCTCTGCTGGTTGCGCTGAAAAAAGCTAAACCAACTCAGGCGAAAGGCGTGTACATCAAGAAAGTTAGCATCTCCACCACCATGGGTGCAGGTGTTGCAGTTGACCAGGCTGGCCTGAGCGCTGCTGCAAACTAATGCCTTTACGTGGGCGGTGATTTTGTCTACAATCTTACCCCCACGTTTGCTAACGAAAGTTAGCGGCTAAAAGATTTGTTCGTTGGAGCCTGGCCTATCCAGGCCTCCGTCGAAGACCGCAGGTGTTTCGCAAGAAACTTAATCCCCTGCGTAGACGGTGACAGAACGCTAAGATTATTTTTAATACTCTGGCTTGTTTCTGCTCACCGTATTAAGACGCTCTTCCCGTTGGGTTGAGTGAAGTGAGTTCCGGAACATGAGTTCCGGCAAACATCCAGGAGCAAAGCTAATGGCTTTAAATCTTCAAGACAAACAAGCGATTGTTGCTGAAGTCAGCGAAGTAGCCAAAGGCGCGCTGTCTGCAGTAGTTGCGGATTCCCGTGGCGTTACTGTAGACAAAATGACTGAACTGCGTAAAGCAGGTCGTGAAGCTGGCGTATACATGCGTGTTGTTCGTAACACCCTGCTGCGTCGCGTAGTTGAAGGTACTCAGTTCGAGTGCCTGAAAGACACGTTTGTTGGTCCGACCCTGATTGCATACTCTATGGAACACCCGGGCGCTGCTGCTCGTCTGTTCAAAGAGTTCGCGAAAGCGAATGCAAAATTTGAGGTCAAAGCTGCAGCCTTTGAAGGTGAGTTGATCCCGGCATCGCAAATCGATCGCCTGGCAACCCTGCCGACCTACGAAGAAGCAATTGCACGCCTGATGGCAACCATGAAAGAAGCTGCGGCTGGCAAACTGGTTCGCACTCTGGCTGCTGTACGCGATGCGAAAGAAGCTGCTTAATCGCAGTTATCTTTATAAAGCATTTGCTTACGTATAAACTTATTCTGATTTTCAGGAACAATTTAAATGTCTATCACTAAAGATCAAATCATTGAAGCAGTTGCAGCTATGTCCGTAATGGACGTTGTAGAGCTGGTATCTGCAATGGAAGAAAAATTCGGTGTTTCTGCTGCTGCTGCTGTAGCTGTAGCTGCTGGCCCAGCTGAAGCTGCTGAAGAAAAAACTGAATTCGACGTAATTCTGAAAGCTGCTGGCGCGAACAAAGTTGCTGTTATCAAAGCAGTACGTGGCGCAACTGGCCTGGGTCTGAAAGAAGCTAAAGACCTGGTAGAATCTGCTCCAGCTGCGCTGAAAGAAGGCGTGAGCAAAGACGACGCAGAAGCACTGAAAAAATCTCTGGAAGAAGCTGGCGCTGAAGTTGAAGTTAAATAAGCCAACTTTTCTGGTTGCAGCCTAAGCAATTAGGCTGATGGCTGGTGACTTTTTAGTCACCAGCCTTTTTGCGCTGTAAGGCATCAGTAGCATTTCACACTGTTTGACTGCTGATTGTCCTGACAATGCTTGTTTCTATCGACGACTTAATATACTGCGACAGGGTGCTCGCTCTGTGTAAATCGCAATGAAATGGTTTAAGCGTGATAGCAACAGGTATTGCGGAAAGTATTCAATTTTCCGGTCCACAAAATGGTGTTGCACAAACTGTCCCTTCGTCGGACAGATGGGTCGACTTGTCAGCGAGCTGAGGAACCCTATGGTTTACTCCTATACCGAGAAAAAACGTATTCGTAAGGATTTTGGTAAACGTCCACAAGTTCTGGACATTCCATATCTCCTTTCTATCCAGCTTGACTCGTTCCAGAAGTTTATCGAGCAAGATCCTGAAGGGCAGTACGGTCTGGAAGCAGCCTTCCGTTCCGTGTTCCCGATTCAGAGCTACAGCGGTAACTCCGAGCTGCAGTACGTCAGCTACCGCCTTGGCGAACCGGTGTTTGACGTTCAGGAATGTCAGATCCGTGGCGTGACCTATTCCGCACCGCTGCGCGTAAAACTGCGTCTGGTGATCTACGAGCGCGAAGCGCCGGAAGGCACCGTAAAAGACATTAAAGAACAAGAAGTCTACATGGGTGAGATTCCACTCATGACGGACAACGGTACTTTCGTTATCAACGGTACTGAGCGTGTTATCGTTTCCCAGCTGCATCGTAGCCCGGGCGTCTTCTTCGACAGCGATAAAGGTAAAACACACTCTTCCGGTAAAGTACTGTATAACGCACGCATCATTCCTTACCGTGGTTCATGGCTGGACTTCGAGTTCGATCCAAAAGACAACCTGTTTGTCCGTATCGACCGTCGTCGTAAACTGCCTGCAACCATCATTCTGCGTGCACTGAACTATACCACTGAGCAGATCCTGGACCTGTTCTTTGAGAAAGTGATCTTTGAAATCCGCGACAACAAGCTGCAGATGGAGCTGGTGCCGGAACGTCTGCGTGGTGAGACCGCGTCGTTCGACATCGAAGCCGACGGCAAAGTGTATGTGGAAAAAGGTCGCCGTATCACCGCGCGCCACATCCGCCAGCTGGAAAAAGATGATATCAAACACATCGAAGTTCCGGTTGAATACATTGCAGGAAAAGTAGCCGCGAAAGATTACGTTGATGAATCAACTGGCGAGCTGATCTGCCCGGCGAACATGGAGCTGAGCCTGGATCTGCTGGCTAAGCTGAGCCAGTCTGGCCACAAACGTATCGAAACGCTGTTCACCAACGATCTGGACCACGGTCCGTACATCTCTGAGACTGTACGCGTCGACCCAACCAACGATCGTCTGAGCGCGCTGGTAGAAATCTACCGCATGATGCGCCCTGGTGAGCCACCAACTCGCGAAGCGGCTGAAAGCCTGTTCGAGAACCTGTTCTTTTCCGAAGACCGCTACGATCTGTCCGCGGTAGGTCGTATGAAGTTCAACCGTTCTCTGCTGCGCGACGAGATCGAAGGTTCCGGTATCCTGAGCAAAGACGACATCATCGAAGTGATGAAGAAGCTCATCGATATCCGTAACGGTAAAGGCGAAGTGGACGATATCGACCACCTCGGCAACCGTCGTATCCGTTCCGTAGGCGAAATGGCGGAAAACCAGTTCCGCGTTGGCCTGGTACGTGTAGAGCGTGCGGTGAAAGAGCGTCTGTCTCTGGGCGATCTGGATACCCTGATGCCTCAGGATATGATCAACGCCAAGCCGATTTCTGCAGCAGTGAAAGAGTTCTTTGGTTCCAGCCAGCTGTCTCAGTTCATGGACCAGAACAACCCGCTGTCTGAGATCACGCACAAACGTCGTATCTCTGCACTCGGCCCAGGCGGTCTGACCCGTGAACGTGCAGGCTTTGAGGTTCGAGACGTACACCCGACTCACTACGGTCGCGTATGTCCAATCGAAACGCCTGAAGGTCCAAACATCGGTCTGATCAACTCCCTGTCCGTGTACGCACAGACAAACGAATACGGTTTCCTTGAGACCCCGTATCGTAAAGTGACCGACGGTGTGGTTACCGACGAAATTCATTACCTGTCTGCTATCGAAGAAGGCAACTACGTTATCGCTCAGGCGAACTCCAACCTGGATGACGAAGGCCACTTTGTAGAAGATCTGGTTACCTGCCGTAGCAAAGGCGAATCCAGCTTGTTCAGCCGCGACCAGGTTGACTACATGGACGTATCCACCCAGCAGGTGGTATCCGTCGGTGCGTCCCTGATCCCGTTCCTGGAACACGATGACGCCAACCGTGCATTGATGGGTGCGAACATGCAACGTCAGGCCGTTCCAACTCTGCGTGCTGATAAGCCGCTGGTTGGTACCGGTATGGAACGTGCTGTTGCCGTTGACTCCGGTGTTACTGCAGTTGCTAAGCGTGGCGGTACCGTTCAGTACGTTGACGCATCCCGTATCGTTATCAAAGTTAACGAAGACGAGATGTATCCGGGCGAAGCGGGTATCGACATCTACAACCTGACCAAATACACCCGTTCTAACCAGAACACCTGTATCAACCAGATGCCTTGCGTATCTCTGGGTGAGCCAGTTGAGCGCGGCGACGTGCTGGCAGACGGTCCGTCCACTGACCTCGGTGAACTGGCGCTCGGTCAGAACATGCGCGTAGCGTTCATGCCGTGGAACGGTTACAACTTCGAAGACTCCATCCTCGTATCCGAGCGTGTGGTTCAGGAAGATCGTTTCACCACCATCCACATTCAGGAACTGGCCTGTGTGTCCCGTGACACCAAGCTGGGGCCAGAAGAGATCACTGCCGACATCCCTAACGTGGGTGAAGCTGCGCTCTCCAAGCTGGATGAATCCGGTATTGTTTACATCGGTGCGGAAGTGACCGGCGGCGACATTCTGGTAGGTAAGGTGACGCCGAAAGGTGAAACCCAGCTGACCCCAGAAGAGAAACTGCTGCGTGCTATCTTCGGTGAGAAAGCGTCTGACGTTAAAGACTCTTCTCTGCGCGTACCAAACGGTGTTTCCGGTACGGTTATCGACGTTCAGGTCTTCACTCGTGATGGCGTTGAGAAAGATAAGCGTGCGCTGGAAATCGAAGAGATGCAGCTCAAACAGGCTAAGAAAGACCTGTCTGAAGAACTGCAGATCCTCGAAGCAGGTCTGTTCAGCCGTATCTATGCGGTGCTGGTTGCCGGTGGCGTTGAAGCTGAGAAGCTCGACAAACTGCCACGCGATCGCTGGCTGGAACTCGGCCTGACCGACGAAGAGAAACAAAATCAGCTGGAACAGCTGGCTGAGCAGTATGACGAACTGAAACACGAGTTCGAGAAAAAACTCGAAGCGAAACGCCGCAAAATCACTCAGGGCGACGATCTGGCACCAGGCGTGCTGAAGATTGTTAAGGTGTATCTGGCTGTTAAACGTCAGATCCAGCCTGGTGATAAGATGGCAGGTCGTCACGGTAACAAGGGTGTTATCTCTAAGATCAACCCGATCGAAGATATGCCGCACGATGCTAACGGTACGCCGGTAGATATCGTACTGAACCCACTGGGCGTACCGTCTCGTATGAACATTGGTCAGATCCTGGAAACCCACCTGGGTATGGCTGCGAAAGGTATCGGCGACAAGATCAACGCCATGCTGAAACAGCAGCAGGAAGTCGCGAAACTGCGCGAATTCATCCAGCGTGCCTACGATCTGGGTACCGACGTGCGTCAGAAAGTCGACCTGAACACCTTCAGCGATGAAGAAGTGCTGCGTCTGGCAGAGAACCTGCGCAAAGGTATGCCAATTGCAACGCCGGTATTCGACGGTGCAAAAGAAGCTGAAATTAAAGAGCTGCTGCAACTGGGTGGTCTGCCAACGTCTGGTCAGATTACGCTGTTTGACGGCCGTACCGGTGAACAGTTTGAGCGTCCAGTAACCGTAGGTTACATGTACATGCTGAAACTGAACCACCTGGTCGACGACAAGATGCACGCTCGTTCTACCGGTTCTTACAGCCTGGTTACTCAGCAGCCGCTGGGTGGTAAGGCACAGTTCGGTGGTCAGCGCTTCGGGGAGATGGAAGTGTGGGCGCTGGAAGCATACGGCGCGGCATACACCCTGCAGGAAATGCTCACCGTTAAGTCTGATGACGTGAACGGTCGTACCAAGATGTATAAAAACATCGTGGACGGCAACCATCAGATGGAACCAGGCATGCCAGAATCCTTCAACGTACTGTTGAAAGAGATTCGTTCGCTGGGTATCAACATCGAACTGGAAGACGAGTAATTCTCGCTCAAACAGGTCACTGGTGCCGGGTTAACCCCCGGCACCGGATTGTGCTAACTCCGACGGGAGCAAATCCGTGAAAGATTTATTAAAGTTTCTGAAAGCGCAGACTAAAACCGAAGAGTTTGATGCGATCAAAATTGCTCTGGCTTCGCCAGACATGATCCGTTCATGGTCTTTCGGTGAAGTTAAAAAGCCGGAAACCATCAACTACCGTACGTTCAAACCTGAGCGTGACGGCCTTTTCTGTGCGCGTATTTTCGGGCCAGTAAAAGACTACGAGTGCCTGTGCGGTAAGTACAAGCGCCTGAAACACCGCGGTGTGATCTGTGAGAAGTGCGGCGTTGAAGTGACCCAGACTAAAGTACGCCGTGAGCGTATGGGCCACATCGAGCTGGCGTCTCCAACTGCTCACATCTGGTTCCTGAAATCTCTGCCGTCCCGTATCGGTCTGCTGCTGGATATGCCGCTGCGCGATATCGAACGTGTTCTGTACTTCGAATCTTATGTAGTTATCGAAGGCGGGATGACGAACCTGGAACGTCACCAGATCCTGACTGAAGAGCAGTATCTGGACGCGCTGGAAGAGTTCGGTGACGAATTCGACGCGAAGATGGGTGCGGAAGCTATTCAGGCCCTGCTGAAGAGCATGGATCTGGAGCAGGAGTGCGAGCAGCTGCGTGAAGAGCTGAACGAAACCAACTCCGAAACCAAGCGTAAAAAGCTGACCAAGCGTATCAAACTGCTGGAAGCGTTCGTTCAGTCTGGTAACAAACCAGAGTGGATGATCCTGACCGTTCTGCCGGTTCTGCCGCCAGATCTGCGTCCGCTGGTTCCGCTGGATGGTGGTCGTTTCGCAACGTCCGATCTGAACGATCTGTATCGTCGCGTTATCAACCGTAACAACCGTCTGAAACGTCTGCTGGATCTGGCTGCGCCGGACATCATCGTACGCAACGAAAAACGTATGCTGCAGGAAGCGGTAGATGCCCTGCTGGATAACGGTCGTCGCGGTCGTGCGATCACCGGTTCTAACAAGCGTCCTCTGAAATCTTTGGCCGACATGATCAAAGGTAAGCAGGGTCGTTTCCGTCAGAACCTGCTCGGTAAGCGTGTTGACTACTCCGGTCGTTCTGTAATCACCGTAGGTCCATACCTGCGTCTGCATCAGTGCGGTCTGCCGAAGAAAATGGCACTGGAGCTGTTCAAACCGTTCATCTACGGCAAGCTGGAGCTGCGTGGCCTGGCCACCACCATCAAAGCCGCTAAGAAAATGGTTGAGCGTGAAGAAGCTGTCGTTTGGGATATCCTGGACGAAGTTATCCGCGAACACCCGGTACTGCTGAACCGTGCACCAACCCTGCACCGTCTGGGTATCCAGGCATTTGAGCCAGTTCTGATCGAAGGTAAAGCTATCCAGCTGCACCCGCTGGTTTGTGCGGCCTATAACGCCGACTTCGATGGTGACCAGATGGCTGTTCACGTACCGCTGACGCTGGAAGCCCAGCTCGAAGCGCGTGCGCTGATGATGTCTACCAACAACATCCTGTCTCCAGCGAACGGTGAACCAATTATCGTTCCTTCTCAGGACGTTGTATTGGGTCTGTACTACATGACCCGTGACTGTGTTAACGCCAAAGGCGAAGGCATGGTGCTGACTGGCCCTAAAGAAGCTGAGCGTATTTATCGCGCTGGCCTGGCCTCTCTGCATGCGCGCGTTAAAGTGCGTATCACCGAATACGAAAAAGATGCAAACGGCGAATTCGTTGCGAAGACCAGCCTGAAAGA
Organism: Enterobacter sp. 04-C-12-SI-ECC; assembly: GCF_047530715.1. Taxonomy (NCBI): domain Bacteria; kingdom Pseudomonadati; phylum Pseudomonadota; class Gammaproteobacteria; order Enterobacterales; family Enterobacteriaceae; genus Enterobacter; species Enterobacter sp. 04-C-12-SI-ECC. Next base: position 15,911 of record NZ_JBLKDI010000032.1, on the reverse strand, counting down.
CACGACCATTGGCCGTGCCATTCTGTGGATGATCGTACCGAAAGGTCTGCCTTTCTCCATCGTCAACCAGGCGCTGGGCAAGAAAGCGATCTCCAAAATGCTGAACACCTGTTACCGCATTCTGGGTCTGAAGCCGACCGTTATCTTCGCTGACCAGACTATGTACACCGGCTTTGCTTATGCAGCGCGTTCAGGTGCATCTGTTGGTATCGATGACATGGTCATCCCAGAGAAGAAACACGAGATCATCTCTGAAGCGGAAGCTGAAGTTGCTGAGATCCAGGAGCAGTTCCAGTCTGGTCTGGTAACCGCGGGCGAACGCTACAACAAAGTTATCGATATCTGGGCAGCGGCGAACGATCGTGTATCCAAAGCGATGATGGATAACCTGCAAACCGAAACCGTGATTAACCGTGACGGCGTCGAAGAGCAGCAGGTTTCCTTCAACAGCATCTACATGATGGCCGACTCCGGTGCGCGTGGTTCTGCAGCACAGATTCGTCAGCTGGCAGGTATGCGTGGTCTGATGGCGAAGCCAGATGGCTCCATCATCGAAACGCCAATCACCGCGAACTTCCGTGAAGGTCTGAACGTACTCCAGTACTTCATCTCCACGCACGGTGCGCGTAAAGGTCTGGCGGATACCGCACTGAAGACAGCGAACTCCGGTTATCTGACGCGTCGTCTGGTTGACGTTGCGCAGGATTTGGTTGTGACCGAAGACGATTGTGGCACCCTCGAAGGTATCACCATGACCCCGGTTATCGAGGGTGGTGATGTTAAAGAGCCGCTGCGCGATCGCGTACTGGGTCGTGTGACCGCGGAAGACATTCTGAAGCCGGGCACCGCAGACATTCTGGTTCCACGCAATACGCTGCTGCACGAACAGTGGTGTGACCTGCTGGAAGCGAACTCTGTTGACTCTGTGAAAGTGCGTTCCGTTGTATCCTGTGACACCGACTTTGGTGTGTGTGCGCACTGCTACGGTCGTGACCTGGCGCGTGGCCACATCATCAACAAAGGTGAAGCCATCGGCGTTATCGCAGCACAGTCCATCGGTGAGCCGGGTACACAGCTGACGATGCGTACGTTCCACATCGGTGGTGCGGCATCTCGTGCGGCTGCTGAATCCAGCATTCAGGTGAAAAACAAAGGTAGCATCAAGCTCAGCAACGCGAAGTCTGTTGTTAACTCCGCAGGCAAGCTGGTTGTGACCTCTCGTAACACCGAGCTGAAGCTGATCGACGAATTCGGTCGTACCAAAGAGAGCTATAAAGTGCCTTACGGTGCGGTTATGGCGAAAGGTGATGGCGAGCAGGTTGCCGGCGGTGAAACCGTTGCAAACTGGGATCCACACACCATGCCGGTTATCACCGAAGTAAGTGGTTTCATCCGCTTTACTGACATGATCGACGGCCAGACCATTACTCGTCAGACCGACGAGCTGACCGGTCTGTCTTCTCTGGTGGTTCTGGATTCTGCTGAACGTACTACCGGCGGTAAAGATCTGCGTCCTGCACTGAAAATCGTTGATGCGCAGGGTAACGACGTTCTGATCCCGGGTACCGATATGCCTGCGCAGTACTTCCTGCCGGGTAAAGCGATTGTACAGCTGGAAGATGGCGTACAGATCAGCTCTGGTGACACCCTGGCGCGTATTCCTCAGGAATCCGGCGGTACCAAGGACATCACCGGTGGTCTGCCACGCGTTGCGGACCTGTTCGAAGCACGTCGTCCGAAAGAGCCTGCAATCCTGGCTGAAATCAGCGGGATCATCTCCTTCGGTAAAGAGACTAAAGGTAAGCGCCGTCTGGTTATCACCCCAGTAGATGGCAGCGAGCCGTACGAAGAGATGATTCCTAAGTGGCGTCAGCTCAACGTGTTCGAAGGCGAACGTGTAGAACGTGGTGACGTGGTTTCCGACGGTCCAGAAGCGCCGCACGACATCCTGCGTCTGCGTGGTGTGCATGCTGTTACTCGTTACATTGTTAACGAAGTACAGGACGTATACCGCCTGCAGGGCGTTAAGATTAACGATAAGCACATCGAAGTTATCGTTCGTCAGATGCTGCGTAAAGCAACCATCGAAAACGCGGGCAGCTCCGACTTCCTGGAAGGCGAGCAGGTTGAATACTCACGCGTTAAGATCGCTAACCGCGATCTGGAAGCGAACGGCAAAATCGGTGCGACCTTCGCACGCGATCTGCTGGGTATCACCAAAGCGTCTCTGGCAACCGAGTCCTTCATCTCCGCAGCATCGTTCCAGGAAACGACTCGTGTCCTGACCGAAGCCGCTGTTGCAGGTAAACGTGATGAACTGCGCGGTCTGAAAGAGAACGTTATCGTGGGTCGTCTGATCCCTGCCGGTACCGGTTATGCGTACCATCAGGATCGTATGCGTCGTCGCGCAGCGGGCGAACTGCCAGCAGCACCGCAGGTTACTGCTGAAGATGCATCCGCGAGCCTGGCAGAACTGCTGAACGCAGGTCTGGGCGGTTCCGACAACGAGTAATCGTTGATGCCGTAAATAAAAAACCCGCCTCGGCGGGTTTTTTTATATCTGCATTTCTTCAATTCACTAGCGGGATGCGTCGATAAAGCTCAATCATATCGCCCGCCAGATCCTGAATAACCATCGCGTTCATCAGGTGGTCCTGAGAATGAACGGTGATCAAGTTAACAGGCAGTTTCCCGGTCCCTTCGTCAAGTCCAATAAGCTGCGTCTGGATCGTATGCGCGTGCTTCACATATTCGCGGGATTCTTCCATCGCTTTTTCAGCTTCGTCAAACTCACCTTTACGCGCCATCTGCAGAGCCGTCAGGGCCGCACTGCGGGCCGCACCGGCGTTGACCAGCAGTTCCATGATTGTGGTTTCTAAGTCTTCCATTATGACTCCAGCAGTTTAAGCGCTTTTTCCAGTACGGCATCGCCTTTCATCATGCCGTAATCCATCATGTCGATCACCGCGACCTTTTTGCCCAGAGGGTCGGCCTGTGCCTGCAGTTTAGCCTGCTCGTATTTGACCTGTGGCCCCAGCAATACGATGTCGGCCGTCGCGATATTGTCTTTAAACTCCGCAACCGGAACGGCTTTAATGGTGACTTCAACCCCTTTTTTCTGCGCGGCATCTTTCATACGTTGAACCAGCATGCTGGTTGACATTCCCGCTGCACAGCATAAAACGATGTTCTTCATAATCAGCCTCGATCTACATGTGTTTATTGATAATTATCCTGCGCAGAGAGCTTCAACAACCGCTTTACCGCGATTGTGTGTCAGGCATCACAAAGAAAGCGGCATTTTTCTGAAACCGGTTACAATTCTTCGAGTAAGAGAGAAAGTCAGCCGACGGCAGTGCGAACTATACGGTTTTTTCCCTGCTTTTTAGCACTGTAGAGCGCGTTATCAACGCTACCTACAAATTGTTCCAGCGGTTCGAAATGCCATTCACCCAGACCCGCGCTGAACGTGACGTGCAGATTTTCTTCCCGCCATACGCGTCTTTCAACGGCGGTGCGCCATGCGTCAAGCAATGAAAATGCGGCAGCGATCTGCTCGGCCTGGAAAATTACCGCGAACTCTTCACCACCGTAGCGATAGACCGAGACGTGGTGGGGCTGCATTATCTGGATCCCTTCGCGCGCCACGTTACGCAGGACAATGTCGCCGCTCAGGTGTCCCCACGTGTCGTTAATTGACTTGAAGTTATCAATATCAACCAGCGCCATCGCGAAAGGCTGGTGGGCATTTAATAATTCCTCCACATCGTTATCGAACGCACGGCGGTTTTTGCAGCCGGTCAGCGCATCGTGAGTTGCCTGACGAACATACGCCATCTCACGCTCTTTATTGGACTGAATGGTGCGGCTCAGCATCGCTTCCAGACGCGGCGCCTGGCTCACATCGCCCGTTTTGATCGCATTGATAATGGTCATCAACACGGTACGCGAGGCATGACGCAGATAGAGGCCGAAGAGAATGATAATGATGGCCGCCAGCGCGAAACCCCAGCCTACGATCGTCGTTTCGTGTCGGGTGATATCGGTAAGCGTTGCGCCAGAGACCCTGTAGATGACAAACCAGTCCGGATTGGTAAATGAGTAGTAGTAATACCAGGCGTCGGTTTTCTTATCGTAAAGGTGGCCTTCGCCGCTGGTCATTTTATCCATCAGCGCTTCGCTGACGTACTGTTTGAAAAGCGCGCCGGTATCAGGGTGCAGCACGACGGCGCCATCGCGTTCTACGACGAAGAATTCCCCCTGAACAGGGGCGACCATCTGACGCAGGGTGTAGCCCATTGACGTTAAGTCGAGATGAAACGCAATCGTACCTTTAAGTCGACCTTCTGGTGAAATTAACGGTTTATAGAGTGTGACCGTCGGATGACCGTTGAAGTAGTCCATATAGGGACGGGTGTAGTGGCTGAATATACTGGCTTCAGCATGGGCGACAAACCACGGACGCGTCCGGGGATCGAAGGTTTTACTCTTTTCCGTCTGGAGCACTTCCGGGGCGCGCAGATAATGTCCCTGCGTGTCTGCCAGCGAGATGGATGACACGGTCGGCATCAGGTTTTGCAAATGCATCATCATCTGCAGGCCTTGCGTCGGGTTGACGTTGAGGGTCTCGTTTAGCCTGTCATCGCGTGCAAAGTACATCGCGGAGCGGCCCAGGATATAGTCGTTTTCACGCAGGATTGACTCGGTGTAGTTCACCGCAAGGTTATGGGTGAAATTGCCATTAATCTTATGATAGTCCTCAAGGAAATCCTTTCGTTGTGAAAGGGTTACCACGACCGCGATCAGCGCAAAACTGCACAGAATCCCCGCGAAGCTGAGCATAATTGGTCGGGTGAAAGAGAGCTTTTTGCTGTAAAGTGCCATGAGTTGTACATCGATCCTGATGGTGAATATTTTTCGTCTGCCGATATCCTCTCAGCATAGTCGCTGTCCTGCGGTTAGCGGTGAATTATACGGAACACGATTTCAGGCGAGATGATTTATCTTAAGAATCACTAAGAAATTCCTTATCCATACTTTTGCGCCCCTCTTATGCACGGAATCGGAGGCAGGGCGAAACGAGGAAGAAGCTTTTCGCCCTGGTCAGCGTCCGTTGCTGACCTGATGAAAATAAAAAACCGGACGAGCGCTGACAATCATCCGGTTTTACCTTTCCGTAACGCCTCGATAATTTTCTACCGTGTTGCAGTGCGTTACATCGTCATTGCGAGGCTCTTCCCAGCCAGCTGTCCCAGTCTTTCCAGACAGGCTGTAAACCCTGTGCCGTCAGGGCGGCGGCAACGGCTTCCGGACGCCGTCCGTCATGCGGTGCAAACTGCTCCAGCTCCGGATGATCGTCTGCATACCCGCCCGGCTGCGTTTTGGAAAACGCGCTGACGTTGTTAATCGCCAGCGGGATGACGCGATCGCGAAACGCCGGGGATTCACGCGTTGAGAGCGATAACTCCACTTCCGGGGCGAGCAGGCGAAACGCGCAGATGGTTTGCACCAGCTGGCGTTCATCCATCAGCGAAGCCGGTTCAATGCCGCCTGCGCAGGGGCGCAGGCGTGGGAAGGAGATGGAGTATCGGGTCTGCCAGTAGTGCTGTTGCAGCCACAGGAGATGTTCTGCCACCATGTAGCAATCTACCCGCCAGCTGTCGGAAAGCCCAATTAGCGCACCCAGCCCGATTTTGTCGATCCCGGCGCGGCCCAGCCTGTCCGGCGTTTCCAGCCGGAAGAAAAAATCCTGCTTCTTCCCTTTCAGGTGATGCCGCGCGTACGTCGCCTCGTGGTAGGTTTCCTGATAGACCATTACACCGTCCAGCCCGAGCGTTTTTAACTCCGCATACTCGTCCTGCGACAGGGGCTGAACCTCCATCTGCAACGACGCAAACTCCCGACGTATCGCAGGCAGATGCTGGCGGAAATAGTCCATTCCCACTTTCCCCTGATGCTCGCCCGTGACCAGAAGAAGATGCTCAAAACCCATTTCACGAATGGCCGCACACTCGCGGGCAATCTCACCTTCATCGAGCGTTTTCCGCTTGATGCGGTTGCTCATGGAGAAGCCGCAGTAGGTGCAGTCATTGGCGCACAGGTTGGAGAGATAGAGTGGCACGTAGAAGCTCACCGTGTTGCCAAAACGCTGGCGGGTGAGCCGCTGCGCTCGCTGCGCCATCGGTTCAAGGTAGGCGCTGGCCGCCGGGGAGAGCAGGGCCATCAGATCCTCGCGGGTCAGCTGACGGGCGTGCAGCGCGCGCTCCACGTCAGCCGCCGTTTTGCTGTTGATGCGCAGGGCTATATCGTCCCAGTTAAGCTCGCGCCAGCGCTCGGTAAACGTGCTCATGAGAGCGCCTCCAGAAAGCCGGTAAGCGGGCTGGTGGCCTGTGCCTGAAAACTGCGCGAGCCGGGGCCGGACTCTCTGGCCAGCACGCCAGCCTCCACGGCGAGACGAAACGCACGCGCCATCATGACCGGGTCGTCGGCCACCGCAATGGCGGTATTCACCAGCACCGCGTCGGCCCCCATTTCCAGCGCCTGCGCGGCATGGCTGGGCACGCCGATCCCCGCATCCACCACCACCGGCACGGTCGCCTGCTCGATGATGATCTCCAGCATCGCGCGGGTTTCCAGCCCCTGATTGGAGCCAATGGGCGCCCCCAGCGGCATGACGGCGGCGCAGCCGACCTCTTCCAGACGCTTACACAGCACGGGATCCGCGCCGCAGTAAGGCAGAACGGTAAACCCCTGCTGCACCAGCTTTTCTGCGGCTTTCAGGGTCTCGATCGGGTCGGGCAGCAGCCAGCGGGCATCCGGGTGAATTTCCAGCTTCAGCCAGCGGGTGCCGAGCGCTTCCCGCGCCAGCTGTGCGGCGAAAATCGCCTCCTCGGCCGTTTTCGCTCCGGAAGTGTTTGGTAAGAGCGTCACGCCTGCCTCCAGTAGCGGCGCAAGTATGGCATCGTTGTGCTGGCGCAGATCCACGCGCTTCATCGCCAGCGTCACCAGCTGGCTGCCACTTTCACGAATAGCATCCACCATCAGCTGCGGCGAGGCGAATTTGCCGGTTCCGGTAAACAGATGTGAATCAAAGACTTTATCAGCAATACGTAACATCTCAGCCCCCAGCGATAACCTGAAACAGCAGGATCTGGTCGCCTTCATTGACCTGCTGAAGTTCCCACTGCTCGCGCGGCAGGATCTGTTGATTGAGCGCCAGCGCCGTTCCCGGCTTAAGCTGGCGCAATTTGTCGAGCAGGGCGGCAACGGTGAGACCGTCGTCGCACGTCATCGGCTCATCGTTAAACAGAATGCGCATCGTGGCCTCCGCATACCGGGCAGTGGCTGGCGCGGTGTAGTGCCAGATGGCGCCAGCCGCTGGAGCGGGCGTCGAACAGCCGGAGCGTGTTGCGTTCCGTCTCCATGCCGCTGAGCAGCTTGATAGCCTCCAGTGCCTGAAGGGTACCCATCACGCCCACCACCGGGCCAAGAATGCCTGCCGTGCGGCAGTTACGCTCCGGTTCAGCCTCGTCCGGCCACAGGCAGCGGTAGCAGCCCTGCGCCCACGGCGGGGTCAGGACCATCATCTGCCCGCCAAACCCCACCGCGCTGGCGGTGATAAGCGGCGTATTCGTTGCCACGCAGGCGGCGTTAATTGCCTGGCGCGTCGCCATGTTGTCCGTGCAGTCCAGCACCGCGTCGGCAAGGGCAACTTCACGTTGCAGCTCGTCTCCGCCAAGCCGCGTCTGGAGCGCAATCAGTTCGATATCCGGATTAAGCTGGTGAAGCCGCTGCCGGGTGATCTGCGCTTTAGGCTGGTTAACATCTTCAGTCGTGAAGAGGATTTGCCGTTGCAGGTTGCTGAGGTGCACCTCGTCGTCATCGGCCAGCACCAGCGTGCCCACGCCCGCACCAGCCAGATACAGCGCGGCGGGCGCGCCTAATCCGCCCAGGCCGACAATCAGTACCCGGCTGGCGAGCAGCTTTTGCTGCCCGTCAATTGCAATATCCTCCAGCAGGATCTGGCGGCTGTAGCGCATAAAATCGCGGTCATTCATCGCCCGCTCCTGCCAGCTGTAAAAGCTGCGCGGTGGCGGACCGCCAGTCTGCCGCCTGGGTGATAGCGCTGACGACGGCGATACTGCCGACGCCGGTCTCCAGCACCGCCGGGGCGCGTTCAAGGCTGATTCCACCGATGGCGACGGTCGGGTAATCGGCAAGGCGCTTAACGTGCGCCGTCAGCTGCGTCAGACCCTGCGGGGCAGAAGGCATCTGCTTGGTTTGCGTCGGAAAAACGTGACCGAGGGCGATGTAGGAGGGGCGGGCCGCCAGCGCCACGTCGATTTCCATATCATCGTGTGTTGAAACGCCAAGGCGCAGGCCAGCCTGGCGAATGGCGTTCAGATCGGTGGTTTCCAGATCCTCCTGGCCCAAATGCACGCCGTACGCCCGGTGCTTAACGGCCAGCCGCCAGTAGTCGTTGATAAACAGGCGAGCAGTGTAGCGATGCCCCAGCGCGATGGCGGCGACGACGTCGGCCTCCACCTCTTCATCACGCTTATCTTTGATGCGCAGCTGGAGGGTGCGAACGCCGGCCTCCAGCAGGCGTTCGATCCACTCCACGCTGTCCACCACCGGGTAAAGCCCTAAGCGAAAGGGCACGGAGGGGAAATCGGGCTTGTACATTACGCCTCCTCTTTTTTGAGGTAAATTTCGCCGCCTCTGGCGCGGAAGGTTTCCGACATGTCCGCCATACCGACTTCAATGGTCTGTGCGGCGGCGTAATCCCGCACCTCCTGGCTGATTTTCATCGAGCAGAATTTTGGCCCGCACATGGAACAGAAGTGCGCCACCTTGCCCGACTCCTGGGGCAGGGTTTCGTCGTGATAGGCGCGGGCGGTGAACGGATCCAGCGCCAGGTTGAACTGGTCTTCCCAGCGGAATTCAAAGCGCGCTTTGGACATTGCGTTATCGCGGATTTGCGCGCCCGGATGGCCTTTCGCCAGATCCGCCGCGTGGGCGGCAATTTTATAGGTAATCAGTCCCTGCTTTACGTCCTCTTTGTTGGGCAGGCCGAGATGCTCTTTCGGCGTCACGTAGCAGAGCATGGCGCAGCCAAACCAGCCGATCATCGCCGCGCCAATCCCGGAGGTGAAGTGGTCGTAGCCCGGTGCGATATCTGTGGTCAATGGCCCCAGAGTGTAGAACGGCGCTTCGTGGCAGTGCTCCAGCTCCTCGGTCATGTTGCGGCGTATCATCTGCATCGGCACGTGGCCCGGGCCTTCAATCATCACCTGCACGTCATACTCCCAGGCGATTTTGGTCAGCTCGCCCAGGGTGTGCAGCTCGGCAAACTGCGCTTCGTCGTTGGCATCGCGGATGGAGCCCGGACGCAGGCCGTCGCCCAGCGACAGGGAGACGTCGTACGCGGCGCAGATTTCGCAGATCTCGCGGAAGTGCTCGTAGAGGAAGTTTTCCTGATGATGGGACAGGCACCACTTCGCCATGATGGAGCCACCCCGCGAGACGATGCCGGTCAGACGTTTCGCCGTCATCGGTACGTAGCGCAGCAGCACGCCCGCGTGGATGGTGAAGTAGTCCACGCCCTGTTCCGCCTGCTCCAGCAGCGTGTCGCGGAACGCTTCCCAGGTGAGGTTTTCAGCAATGCCGTTGACCTTCTCCAGCGCCTGGTAAATCGGGACGGTACCAATCGGCACCGGGCTGTTACGCAGGATCCACTCGCGGGTTTCGTGGATGTAACGGCCAGTGGAGAGGTCCATCACCGTGTCCGCGCCCCAGCGCGTGGACCAGACCAGCTTTTCCACCTCTTCTTCGATGGACGAGGTGACGGCAGAGTTGCCGATGTTGGCGTTGACCTTCACCAGGAAGTTGCGGCCGATAATCATCGGCTCCGATTCCGGGTGGTTGATGTTGGCGGGGATAATCGCGCGCCCGGCGGCCACTTCGTCACGCACAAACTCCGGCGTGATGTTCTCCGGCAGGCGAGCGCCAAAGCCTTCACCCGGATGCTGGTGGCGCAATATTTCGCTGCGGATGCGCTCGCGGCCCATGTTTTCGCGGATGGCGATGAACTCCATCTCCGGCGTGACGATACCCTGGCGCGCGTAGTGCAGCTGGGTGACGCACTTGCCCGCTCTGGCGCGTTTTGGCGTCAGCAGGCCGGTAAAGCGCAGCTCGTCCAGGCCGTCGTCGGCCAGGCGTTCTTTGGTGTACGCAGAACTGCGTACGCTCAGTTCTTCGCAGTCGTTACGCGCCTCAATCCACGGCTGGCGCAGCTTTGCCAGACCTTGCTGCACGTTGATAGCAACATCAGGATCGCCGTACGGGCCGGAGGTGTCGTATACCGGCACGGCTTCGTTGTCTTCATACTGGGGGTTCTCTTTGCTGCCGCCGATAAGCGTCGGGCTGAGCTGGATTTCGCGCATCGGCACGCGGATATCGGCCTGTGAACCGGTGATGTAGATGCGTTTCGAGTTCGGGAAAGCGGTGCCTTCCAGGGTGTCGATGAAGTGTTGGGCCTGTGCACGCTGTTCGCGGCGGGTCAGTTTTGTTGTAGACATAGCTCATTCCAAAAGTGAAGGACATGGCTTGTCAGACGACGGATGAAGCAAGAGGAGATCGCCCCAGGGGCGATACAACAGCAGCGTGACTCTTGTTCCCTTCGCAGGTATTAACCTGATCAGGTTCCGCGGATCCCGAATTAACGGTCTCAGCCCGTGCTTACACACTGGGCACTCCGACAAGAAAAATCCCCCTCCGCAGAGGGGCGACTGGTTGTAAATTACTCGTTAACAGTTAAGAACTCAAGCAGGGCGCGCAACGTTATCGCTGCTGCTGATATTCAGGTTGTTATCCAGTACGAGGGCGATGAGCTTATCTTCCAGCGTGAATCGCTCTTCCAGCGCTTCGCCCAGGTCGGACAGCGCCTGCTGGAACTCAAGATAGTTATCGTGATCGATGGCGTTCTCGAGCGTGGAATCGTAATAGTCCATGATCTGCTGGGTATTGGCTTCCAGCTGCGGACAGAGTTTGCTGGCCGCTAAATACGGCGTTGTCCCTTCCATTTCGCGGATAATGCGTTCATAAATGTTGAAATGGCCGTCGGAGAGGTAGTCGACCAGGCTCTGACAAAAATCATCCAGCGCTTTTTCGTTCAGCCGCATAAAGGATTCTTTGCCAGGCTTAAGACCGACCAGATTGTAATACGCCACAAGGAGATGCTTGCGCACATGTAGCCAGCGATCCACCAGGGTGTTACTTCCTCCAACGCGCTCAGTCAGGCTTTCCAGCTGGTTTAACATGGTCGACTCCATAAGGTTTAGAATGGGATCTGCTTATCCAAAATGTAACCACAATGCTAACAACATGTCAGTGAAGCGAAGGTAGTGCAATAGATATGGATCGTATTATTGAAAAATCAGATCTGGGTTGGTGGATCGTCAGCCACGAACAAAAATTATGGCTGCCCTCAGGAGAGTTGCCCTACGGTGCCGCGGAAACGTTCGATCTGGTGGGCCAGCCCGCGCTGAAGATCGGCGAGTGGCAGGGCGATCCCGTGTGGTTGATCCAACAGTCGCGCCGTCAGGATATGGGATCCGTACGTCAGGTGTTAGATCTGGACGTCGGCCTGTTCCAGCTGGCGGGGCGGGGCGTGCAGCTGGCGGAGTTTTACCGTTCGCACAAATATTGCGGTTACTGCGGCCACACCATGCATCCAAGCAAAACCGAATGGGCGCTGCTCTGCGGCCACTGCCGTGAACGCTACTACCCGCAAATCGCGCCGTGCATCATCGTTGCCATCCGCCGTGATGATTCCATCCTGCTGGCGCAACATACCCGTCATCGCAACGGCATTCATACCGTCCTTGCCGGGTTCGTCGAAGTCGGCGAAACGCTGGAGCAGGCGGTGGCGCGCGAGGTGATGGAGGAGAGCAGCATCAAGGTGAAGAACCTGCGCTACGTGACCTCCCAGCCGTGGCCGTTCCCGATGTCTCTGATGACCGCGTTTATGGCGGAATATGACAGCGGCGAGATTGTTATCGACCAGAAAGAGCTGCTGGAGGCGAACTGGTACCGCTACGACAATTTACCGCTGTTACCCCCTCCGGGAACGGTGGCGCGTCGCCTGATAGAAGATACCGTGGCAATCTGTCGGGCCGAGTATGAGTAGTGTTACACTGACGGACTGACGCAATAAGGAACTGCAAAATGACCGAACTGAAGAACGATCGTTATCTGCGTGCGCTGCTGCGCCAGCCCGTTGATGTCACCCCGGTGTGGATGATGCGCCAGGCGGGACGCTATCTGCCAGAGTACAAAGCCACGCGCGCGCAGGCGGGCGATTTTATGTCGCTGTGCAAAAACGCCGAGCTGGCCTGTGAGGTGACGCTCCAGCCGCTGCGCCGCTTCCCGCTGGATGCCGCCATTCTCTTTTCGGACATTCTTACCATTCCGGACGCGATGGGCCTGGGGCTCTATTTCGAAACCGGCGAGGGCCCGCGCTTTACCTCGCCGATCAAAAGCAAAGCCGACGTCGATAAGCTGCCGATCCCCGATCCGGAAGGCGAACTGGGCTACGTGATGAACGCCGTGCGCACCATTCGCCGCGAGCTGAAAGGCGAAGTGCCGCTGATTGGGTTCTCCGGCAGCCCGTGGACGCTGGCCACCTACATGGTTGAAGGCGGCAGCAGCAAAGCCTTCACCATGATTAAAAAGATGATGTACGCCGAACCGCTGGCGCTGCATGCGCTGCTCGACAAGCTGGCGAAGAGCGTTACGCTCTACCTCAACGCGCAGATTAAAGCGGGCGCGCAATCGGTGATGATTTTCGACACCTGGGGCGGCGTGCTGACCGGACGTGATTATCAGCAGTTCTCCCTGTACTACATGCACAAAATCGTCGATGGCCTGCTGCGTGAAAACGACGGTCGCCGCGTGCCGGTGACGCTGTTCACCAAAGGTGGCGGCCAGTGGCTGGAAGCGATGGCGGCAACCGGCTGCGACGCGCTGGGCCTCGACTGGACCACCGATATTGCCGATGCCCGCCGCCGCGTGGGTGACAAAGTGGCGCTGCAGGGCAACATGGACCCGTCCATGCTCTATGCTCAGCCTGCCCGCATCGAAGAGGAAGTGTCGACTATACTGTCTGGTTTCGGCCAGGGTGAAGGCCACGTCTTTAACCTCGGCCACGGCATTCATCAGGATGTGCCGCCTGAACACGCAGGCGTATTTGTGGAGGCGGTGCATCGGCTTTCTGCCCAGTATCACAAGTAAGGAGTGGTTATGGATCTCGCGTCGCTACGCGCTCAGCAAATCGAACTGGCTTCATCGGTGATCCGCGAGGATCGTCTGGATAAGGATCCCCCGCAGTACATTGGCGGGGCGGACGTCGGGTTTGAGCAGGGCGGTGAAGTGACGCGGGCGGCGATGGTGGTGCTGAAATACCCGTCGCTGGAGCTGGTGGAGTACAAGGTGGCGCGTATCGCCACCACCATGCCCTATATTCCCGGCTTTCTCTCCTTCCGCGAATACCCCGCGCTGCTGGCCGCGTGGGAGCAACTCTCGCAAAAACCTGACCTCCTGTTTGTTGACGGGCACGGTATCTCCCATCCGCGTCGCTTAGGCGTCGCCAGCCACTTTGGTCTGCTGGTGGACGTGCCAACCATCGGCGTGGCGAAAAAACGCCTGTGCGGCGCGTTTGAGCCGCTTTCTGCCGAACCGGGCGCGCTGGCGCCGCTTATCCATAAAGGCGAGCAGCTGGCGTGGGTCTGGCGCAGTAAAGCGCGCTGTAATCCGCTGTTTATCGCCACCGGGCATCGGGTGAGCATGGACAGCGCGCTGGCGTGGGTGCAGCGCTGCATGAAGGGCTACCGGTTACCGGAGCCAACCCGCTGGGCTGACGCCGTTGCCTCTTCACGTCCGGCATTCATTCGTTGGCAGGAAATTCAGCCGTGATTCAGGTAAACTGCGGCTAATTTTCGATTCGAGACATCATCATGTTACAAAACCCGATTCATCTGCGCCTTGAGAAGCTGGAAAGCTGGCAGCACGTGACGTTTATGGCTTGCCTGTGCGAGCGCATGTATCCCAACTATGCCGCGTTCTGTAAGCAAACGGAGTTTGGCGAAGGCCAGATTTATCGACGTATCCTGGATTTGATCTGGGAGACGCTGACGGTGAAAGACGCAAAGGTGAACTTCGATTCACAGCTCGAAAAGCTGGAAGAGGCGATCCCGGCGGCGGACGATTACGACCTGTACGGCGTTTATCCGGCTATCGACGCCTGCGTGGCGTTGAGCGAGCTGATCCACTCCCGTCTGAGCGGTGAAACGCTGGAGCACGCCATTGAAGTCAGTAAGGCATCCATCACGACCGTCGCGATGCTGGAAATGACGCAGGAAGGCCGTGAAATGACCGACGAAGAGCTGCGTGCTAACCCGGCGGTTGAACAGGAATGGGATATTCAGTGGGAGATTTTCCGCCTGCTGGCAGAGTGTGAAGAGCGTGATATTGAGCTGATCAAAGGGCTGCGCGCGGACCTGCGTGAGGCCGGCGAGAGCAATATTGGTATAATTTTTAACCAATGAGACAACAAAACGTGATTTAACGCCTGTTTTGTCGCACCTCGACTCTTCCCTTCTGCCCCCCGTCTGGTCTACATTTGGGGGGCGAAAAAAAGTGGCTATCGGTGCGTGTATGCAGGAGAGTGCTTTTTTGGCATTTTCGTCGCACTCGATGCTTAGCAAGCGATAAACACATTGAAAGGATAACTTATGAACAAGACTCAACTGATTGATGTAATTGCGGACAAGGCTGATCTGTCTAAAGTGCAGGCTAAAGCTGCTCTGGAATCTACCCTGGCTGCTATTACTGAGTCTCTGAAAGAAGGCGATGCTGTACAACTGGTTGGTTTCGGTACCTTCAAAGTGAACCACCGCGCTGAGCGTACTGGCCGCAACCCGCAGACCGGTAAAGAAATCAAAATCGCCGCAGCTAACGTGCCGGCATTTGTTTCTGGTAAAGCACTGAAAGACGCAGTTAAGTAAGACGCGTGGCAGTGAACAGTTTTAACGAAGGGGCGGCAACGCCCCTTTTGTCATTCTGGCGTGGAACGCTCGCGCTGGCAGGCGTACTGTTGCTGTCTGCCTGTAGCCATGATTCCTCACTCCCCCCGTTTACCGCCAGCGGCTATGCTGACAACCAGGGCGCGGTCAGGATCTGGCGTAAAGATTCCAGCGATGAAGTCCATATGCTTACCGCGTTCAGCCCGTGGCATAACGGCAACACCTCGACCGCAGAGTACCGCTGGCAGGGCGATGCGCTATCGCTGATTGAACTGAACATCTACAGCAAGACCCCCGAACACGTTAAGGTGCGTTTCGACGACCACGGCGAGCTGAGCTTTATGCAGCATGAAGTCAGCGGATTGAAACAGCAGCTTTCCAGCGATCAGGTCGCCCTTTACCGCTACCGCGCCGAACAGCTCCGTCAGACCAGCGACGCGCTGCGTCAGGGCCGCGTGGTGCTGCGCCAGGGGCGCTGGCATGCCGATGGCACGGTGACCACCTGCGAAGGGCAGACCGTAAAGCCTGAGCTTGAATCCTGGGCAACCGAACACATTCAGCGCCGTCAGCGGCATTCGTCTATGGAAGTGAGCGTGGCGTGGCTTGAGGCGCCGGAAGGCTCTCAGCTGCTGCTGGTGGCGAACGAAGACTTCTGCACCTGGCAGCCGACAGAGAAAAGTTTTTGATTTAAGTTCCCTCTCCCTTGAGGGTGTACAGTCCGGGGACATGGTAGACAGGTGTTCGGGGACATGGTGAACACTTTTTAACATCCTTTACCCATGGTGATCGACTTTTTCTTCAGGTCGATCACCCCCACTTTCGTGCTGT
>NZ_JBLKDI010000031.1:0-26842 GCF_047530715.1 Enterobacter sp. 04-C-12-SI-ECC | reverse complement strand
GTACAGCACGAAAGTGGGGGTGATCGACCTGAAGAAAAAGTCGATCACCATGGGTAAAGGATGTTAAAAAGTGTTCACCATGTCCCCGAACACCTGTCTACCATGTCCCCGGACTGTACACCCACAGGGAGAGGGAGGATAAAGGATCACCCTTCGTGCAGCCCGCACTCGCGCTTCAGCCCGAAGAATCGCGTCTCTTCTTCCGCCATTCCCGGCTCCCATTTGCGCGTGGTGTGGGTGTCGCCCACTGACAGGTAGCCCTGGTCCCATAGCGGATGGTACTTGAGCCCGTGTTTTTGCAGGTACTGATACACCGTGCGGTTATCCCAGTCGATAATCGGCAGCACTTTGAACACGCCGCGCTGTACCGCCAGTACCGGTAAGGTTGCGCGGCTCCCGGACTGCTCGCGGCGCAGGCCGGCAAACCACGTTTGGGCATTCAACTCTTTCAGCGCCCGGTTCATCGGCTCAACTTTGTTGATCTCATTGTATTTTTCAATGCCCTCAACGCCCTGCTCCCACAGCTTGCCGTAGCGCGCCTCCTGCCAGGCCGCGCTTTCCGTTGCGCGGTAGACTTTGAGGTTCAGCCTGAGCTTGTCCGTCAGCTCGTCGATAAACTGGTAGGTTTCCGGGAACAGGTAGCCGGTATCGGTGAGGATCACCGGTATGTCCGGACGGATCTGATTCACCAGATGCAGGCTCACAGCCGCCTGAATACCAAAGCTCGACGAGAGCACATACTCTCCCGGCAGGTTTTCCAGCGCCCACGCTACGCGCCCTTCGGCGTCCAGCTTTTCAAGGTGAGCGTTAGTTTCTGCCAGGGCCAGAATGCGTTCGACTTTTGGCAGGTCATTAAGGGCGTTTAGATCGAGTACGGACATAATTACCTCTCGTGGTTACTCCCAGAAATCCCTTGCGGGATCGAGCACCGGGCGAATGATGCCCGCACGCACCGTAAAGTCGCCAAAGCCTTCACCCGCTTCGCGCTCTTTCGCCCAGCGCCCGACAAGCTCGTCGATGGAATCAAGAATTTCCGGCTCGGTGATGTTCTCGCGGAACATACGTGGAATACGCGTGCCGATACGGTTACCGCCCAGGTGCAGGTTGTAGCGACCCGGCGCTTTCCCCACCAGCCCCAACTCGGCCAGCATCGCGCGACCGCAGCCGTTCGGGCAGCCCGTCACGCGCATAACAATATGCTCGTCCGGAATACCGTGTTTTTCCAGAATCGCTTCCACTTTGTCAGTAAATGACGGCAGGAAACGCTCGGCTTCGGCCATCGCCAATGGACAGGTCGGGAACGACACGCAGGCCATCGAGTTTTCACGCTGTGGCTTCACCGCGTTCATCAACCCGTGCTCGCGCGCCAGCTCCTCAATTTTCGCCTTTTCGCTTTCCGGCACGCTGGCGACGATCAGGTTCTGGTTAGCGGTGATACGGAACTCGCCTTTGTGGATCTTCGCGATTTCCAGCAGACCGGTTTTCAGCGGGCGGCCCGGATAATCCAGAATACGGCCATTTTCAATGAACAGCGTCAGGTGCCAGTTATTGTCGATGCCTTTCACCCAGCCGATGCGATCGCCGCGACCGGTGAATTCGTAAGGGCGGATCGGCTCAAATTTGATCCCCGCACGACGCTCCACTTCCTCTTTGAACGTTTCAACGCCCACGCGCTCCAGAGTGTACTTGGTTTTCGCGTTTTTACGGTCGGTACGGTTACCCCAGTCGCGCTGGGTGGTCACTACCGCTTCCGCCACGGCCAGCGTGTGCTCCAGCGGCAGGAAGCCGAACTCGCTCGCGGTGCGGGCGTAGGTTTTCTTGTTACCGTGCTCAATAGACAGGCCGCCGCCCACCAGCAGGTTAAAGCCAATCAGCTTGCCGTTTTCGGCAATCGCCACGAAGTTCATGTCGTTGGCGTGCAGATCGATGTCGTTCTGCGGCGGGATCACCACCGTGGTTTTGAACTTACGCGGCAGGTAGGTCTGACCGAGGATCGGTTCTTCGTCAGTGGTCGCGACTTTTTCCTGATCGAGCCAGATCTCCGCATAGGCGCGGGTACGCGGCAGCAGGTGCTCGGAAATTTTCTTCGCCCACTCATACGCTTCGGCGTGCAGCTCGGACTCGTACGGGTTCGAGGTGCAGAGCACGTTACGGTTCATGTCGTTGGCGGTCGCCAGCGCGTCCAGACCCACGGAGTGCAGCATCTGGTGCACCGGCTTGACGTTCTTCTTCAGAATCCCGTGGAACTGGAAGGTCTGACGGTTGGTCAGGCGGATGCTGCCATAAATCGTGTTCTCACCCGCAAATTTGTCGATCGCCTGCCACTGTTTGGTGGTGATCACTCCACCCGGCAGGCGGCAGCGCAGCAGCATCGCGTGGCGCGGCTCCAGCTTCTGTTCTGCGCGCTCGGCGCGGATATCGCGGTCGTCCTGCTGATACATGCCGTGGAAACGGATCAGCAGGAAGTTGTCGCCTTTGAAACCGCCGGTCAGGCCGTCATTCAGATCTTCAGCAATGGTGCCGCGCAGATAGTTGCTTTCCAGCTTCATGCGCTCGGCGTCTGTCAGTTTACCTTCGACCACCAGTGGCCCTGGATGTTTTTCGCTCATTAGTAGACATCTCGCTGATAACGGCGCTCAACGCGCAGCTCACTTAAAAATTCATCCGCCGCTTCGGCATCCATACCGCCGAATTCGGCAATCACTTCCAGCAGTGCCTGCTCAACGTCTTTCGCCATGCGATTGGCGTCGCCGCAGACATAAATGTGGGCACCGTCATTGATCCAGCGCCACAGCTCTGCGCCCTGTTCGCGCAGCTTGTCTTGTACGTATACTTTTTCTTTCTGATCGCGGGACCAGGCCAGATCGATGCGGGTCAGTACGCCCTCTTTGACGTAGCGCTGCCACTCAACCTGGTAGAGGAAATCTTCGGTAAAGTGCGGGTTGCCAAAGAACAGCCAGTTTTTACCCGGCGCGTCGTCCGCGGCACGCTGCTGCATAAAGGCGCGGAACGGCGCGATGCCGGTGCCCGGGCCAATCATGATCACCGGAGTTTCCGGGTTCGCCGGCAGGCGGAAGTTGTCGTTGTGCTCGATAAAGACGCGCACCTCGCCCTCTTCTTCCACGCGGTCCGCCAGGAAGCTTGATGCTCCACCCGCGCGGGCGCGGCCTTCGATGTCGTAGCGTACCACGCCGACGGTAACGTGAACTTCGCTTTCCACTTCCGCCTGGGAAGAGGCGATAGAGTACAGGCGTGGGGTCAGCGGACGCAGCAGACCGATCAGCGCATCGGCATCCAGCTGTGCCGGAGAGAAACGCACCATATCGACAATCGGCGTCGTCGCGGCGTAATGCTGCAGCTTCGCTTTGTCGCCCACCAGCGGCAGCAGGGATTCGCTGCGCGTTAGGGTGGCATAATTCTCGACGATATTCGGGGTGTTCACCGTCAGCTCGAAATGCCACTGCAGCGCCTCTGAAAGTGGCTGGGTTTTGCCGTCAACGGTGACGGGCTCGTCACCCTTCAGCCACAGCAGTTCCACCAGCTCTTTCACCAGCGCCGGATCGTTCTGATACCAGACGCCCAGCGCATCGCCAGGCTGATAGCGCAGGCCGGAGTCGCCAAGATCGATTTCAATATGGCGCACGTCTTTTTCCGAGTCGCGGCCCGTAATTTTCTGGTTCACCGACAGGCTCGCCGTCAGCGGCGACTCTTTGGTGTACGGGCTGGTGTGGATCTCATTGACGGTGCCCGCAGCGGTCACCGCGGCCTGCGCTGGCGTCTCTTTCGGGACGCGGGCTTTCAACACCTCAACGATGCGCGCACGCCATTCAGCGGCGGCAGTCTGGTATTCCACATCCGCGTCCACGCGGTCCAGCAGGCGCTCCGCGCCCAGCTCCGCCAGCTTGCTGTCGAAGTCTTTACCGGACTGGCAGAAGAATTCATAGGAGGTATCGCCCAGGCCAAAGACGGCAAACGCCGTGCCGTTCAGCTTCGGCGCTTTTTTCGAGAACAGGAACTTATGCAGCGCCACCGCTTCTTCAGCAGGTTCACCTTCACCCTGGGTCGAGGCGACCATCACCAGCAGTTTTTCTGACGCGATTTGTTTGAATTTATAATCCCCGGCGTTGACCAGGTTCACGTTCAGTTTGGCGGCCAGCAGATCATCACGCAGCGCTTCGGCCACGCGGCGGGCGTTGCCCGTCTGCGAGGCGCTAATCAGCGTAATAGCAGGAATTTCCACGGCCGTTGCCGGTGCGCCAGCCACCGCGCCAGGCTGCTGGTTGAGCATTCCCCAGAAATAACCGGAGACCCAGGCAAGCTGAGTGGGAGAAAAATCAGAGGTGGCAGCCTGAAGGCGCGCCAGTTGCTCCGGGTTAAGGGGAAGCAAATTTGAAGGTGGGGCCTGTGTTGTCATGCGTCGTTATGTTCCAGTAGCCAAGCGGACTTTAAGCGAATAAATCCAAACTGAAGATAAGGTTAACGGCGTGGATAATAACAATTAAAGAAGGGATGGAAATAATAAATAACCAAATGGACTAACCTGTTTTAGTTATCGTTCTTAGCGATAAAAACGATTGAATAACCATTTGAAATAAAAGAATAAAAACCAATAATCACCCTGAATACCGGGCGTTCACGGTTCAGAGCCGTTTTAGTTAATGCTAAAAATTGTGCTTTCCGGTACTATGCGGCGGTTTTTTCCGCATTACTGAGAGCGATCATGTCCACCACACTGTTTAAAGATTTCACCTTCGAAGCCGCCCACCACCTTCCGCACGTTCCTGCAGGACATAAATGCGGCCGCCTGCACGGGCATTCGTTTATGGTGCGTCTTGAGATCACCGGTGAAGTTGATCCGCATACCGGTTGGATCATGGACTTTGCCGAGCTGAAGGCCGCGTTTAAGCCGACCTACGATCGTCTGGATCACTACTATCTCAACGATATTCCGGGTCTGGAAAACCCGACCAGCGAAGTGCTGGCAAAATGGATCTGGGATCAGATGAAGCCGCTGGTACCGCTGCTGAGCGCGGTGATGATCAAAGAAACCTGCACGGCAGGCTGCGTGTATCGCGGAGAGTAAAAAAAGCCCGGCAAAACCGGGCTTTTTTTTAGGCAATATTCAGATACTTGTGCGTCTGCATCGACAGGCGCCAGTTGCGCGCAATGCAGGTTTCAATGCACAGGCGCGTCGCATCCTCTTTCTGGCTGATCGGCTGCAGGGCGATTACCCGCTGCTTCTCATCCGTCAGCGTTGCCAGCAGTTCATCCAGCGCTTCGATATCACGTACGCGTCCTACCGGATGCTTAATTTCATCCGCGCGCTCCAGCGCCTGAGACAGCACGTCATACCCGCCACGCATATTCACTTTTGGCGATACCGTCACCCAGGTGGTGTGTGAACAGCGCACTTCATGGGTGCCGCTGGTCTCAATCTGGCAGCTGTAGCCGTTCTTTTCGAGCAGCTCGGTCAGCGGCGTCAGATCGTGAATGCAGGGTTCGCCGCCGGTGATGACGACGTGGCGAGCCGTCCAGCCCTGGCGACCAATTATGGCCAGCAGGTCTTCTGCACTGCCCGCGCCCCACTTATCGCTCTCTTTGGTTTTCGCCAGAATGCTAAACAGCGACACTTCCCGATCTGCGAGCTTATCCCACGTATGTTTGGTATCACACCAGGCACAGCCAACCGGGCAACCCTGTAAACGAATAAAGATAGCGGGAACGCCGGTAAAGTAACCCTCGCCTTGCAGGGTCTGGAACATCTCGTTAATCGGGTACTGCATAGTCATCTCAGTAAAGGGGATAAACGATAAGTATCGCAGATCCCCGTCGGATGGTCATGCTCCATCGGTGCTTTGCGCGCTAATCGCCGCCATAAAGCGCGCGGTAATTTGCTGTGGGCGGGTGATCGCCCCGCCGACAACGACAGTATGCGCGCCCAGCGCCAGACACCGGGCCGCGCGCTCGGGCGTATCCACGTTGCCTTCGGCAACCACGGGGACCGTCACGGCCGCCAGCACCGCTTTCAGGAACGCACAGTCATTCTCCGGAAGCGTATGGCCTGCCGTTTCCGCCGTATAGCCGTACAGCGTGGTACCGACGCAGTCAAAGCCAAGCGTCTGCGCCGTCACGGCTTCGTCTACGGTGGAAATATCTGCCATCAGCAGTACCGAGGGGTAACGTGAGCGGATGGCCGTGACCAGTGTTTCCAGGGATTCACCGCCAGGACGTTCCCGCGCCGTCGCGTCAAGGGCAATGATTTCCGGAGAGACGGCCATGAGCTCATCCACCTCTTTCATCGTAGCGGTGATAAATACTTCGCTCCCTGGATAGTCCCGTTTGATGATGCCGATAACCGGTAAAGATACCTGCTGCTTAATGGCCTCAATATCCACCACGCTGTTGGCGCGAATGGCGAAGGCTCCGCCCTGTGCCGCCGCCAGCGCCATTCGCGACATGATAAACGGGCTGTGCAGCGGTTCGTTTTCCAGCGCCTGACAGGAGACGACCAGTTTTCCCTTCAGGTTATCCAGTACATTTTTCATTACGATAAGATCTCTTCCACTTCGTTTTTGATAATCGTGACGTGCGGGCCATAAATGACCTGTACACCGTTACCGCGCACGATAACGCCGCGCGCGCCGGTGGCTTTCAGCGCCGCGTCATTCACTTTGCTGCCGTCTTTGACCGTCACGCGAAGCCGCGTGGCGCAGCAGTCCACCTCTTCCAGATTGTCTTTTCCGCCTAACCCGGCGATCACCGCCGCAGCGCGCTCGCTTTGCGGCAGGCTGACGTCATCAACCATCGCCTCCTTTTCACGGCCCGGCGTGGCGAAATCAAAGCGGTTAATCAGGTAGCGGAAGGTGAAGTAGTAGAGGAAGAACCACGGCACGCCGACCAGCGGAACGAACATCCAGTTGGTTTTGGCCTCCCCCTGCAATATGCCGAACAGCACGAAGTCAATAAAACCGCCGGAGAAGGTCTGCCCGATGGTGATGTGCAGCATGTGCGCGAGCATAAACGCCAGCCCGTCAAACAGCGCGTGAATGACGTAGAGCATCGGGGCAATGAACAGGAAGGAGAACTCGATGGGCTCGGTAATTCCCGTCAGGAATGAAGTTAACGCCGCGGAGAGCAGCAGCCCGGCAACGCGCTTTTTGTTCTCCGGTTTCGCCGTGTGGTACATCGCCAGACACGCGCCGAGCAGGCCAAACATCATCGTGATAAAGCGCCCGGACATGAAGCGTGACGTGCCTTCATAGAAATGCTGCGTGTTCGGGTCGGCGAGCTGAGCGAAGAAGATCCGCTGCGTGCCCTCAACCAGGTGGCCGTTGACGATCTCGCTGCCGCCGAGCGCGGTGGTCCAGAACGGCAGATAGAAGATGTGGTGCAGACCAAACGGGCCAAGCATGCGCAAAATAAAGCCGTACAGCAGCGTGCCAAGATAACCGGTGGCATCCACCAGCCCGCCCAGACCAAAAATAAGCTTCTGGAAATGCGGCCAGACCACGGTCATGATCGCGCCAACGAGTATTGCCGCCAGCGAGCTGATAATCGGGACAAAGCGCGAGCCGCCAAAAAAGCCCAGGAACTGTGGAAGCGCTATCTTATTAAACCGATGATGCAGCGCACATGTCACGAGACCAATCACCACGCCGCCAAATACCCCGGTTTCCAGCGTCTGAATACCCAGCGTCATGCCCTGCCCTACAGCGCCCGGGTTCTCGTGCGCCAGTTTGCCGGTGAGGATCAGCAGCGCGTTGATGGTGGCATTCATCACCAGAAACGCGAGTAGCGCTGCCAGCCCCGCCGTGCCCTTATCGTTTTTTGCCAGCCCGACGGCCACCCCAACCGCAAACAGCACCGAGAGGTTCGCAAACACAATCGAACCCGCACTGCTCATGATGGTGAAAATGGCCTGTAGCCAGCTCACATCTAAAAACGGATAGGCCGCCAGCGTATTGGGGTTCGATAACGCCCCGCCGATACCGAGCAGCAGACCCGCCGCGGGCAATACGGCGATAGGCAACATAAAGGATTTGCCAAAGCGCTGCGCTTTTTCAAACCATCCACCCGACGAAGCGCCACTGAATATTTGCATCATTTTTTCATCCCCTCATTAAAAGATGAAAATTTTTACCATATAAATATTTCATAGTGAAAATTATCATCACAAACCAGGAGGCCGATCATACTTTTTTAAAATGACTGGCATCTTTCCCCCGCTTTCCGCCACACTAGTCGCAGTGAAACACATTAAGGACGTGGCATGTCGGACCATGAAAACCTGCTGCTGAAGCTCCGCCAGGAGGCTTCCGGGTACAGCCCAACGCAACAAAAACTCGGTGAGTTTGTCCTCAGCGACCCTGCCCGGGTGCTCTACCTGACCATCACCGAACTGGCGCGAGAGAGCCACACCAGCGAGGCCAGCGTGACGCGTCTTTGCCGGACGCTGGGGTGCAAGGGGTATAACGAATTCAAAATGGCGCTGGCGCTGGATATTCAGCAGGGCCAGCCCGCGCGTCAGGCGGGGGATGAGATTGACAGCGTGGTGGATGAATCGGTGCAGGCTTTGCAGGATACCGCGAGACTCCTCGACCGCGCGCTGCTTGAAAAAGCCGCACTGGCGCTGCATCAGGCGCAGTCCGTGCAGATTTATGGCGTCGCGGCCAGCGCGATCCTCGGGGAGTATCTGCATTACAAGTTATTAAGGCTGGGTAAATCCGCACAGCTGTTTAGCGATATGCACCGCGCAGCCATGAATGCGACCACGCTTTCGGCAGAGACGCTGGTGGTGGCGATCTCCAGCTCCGGTTCAACGCGAGATTTACTTCACGTGGTGAAACTTGCCCGCAAGCGCGGGGTGAAGGTTCTGGCGCTCAGCAACACGCCCCGCAGCCCGCTGGCGTCTCTTAGCGATATGCTGCTGGTGGCCGCCAAGCCAGAAGGCCCTCTTAGCGCGGGCGCGCTCAATGCCAAAGTTGGGGTGATGCTGCTGGTCGAATTACTTACGACATCCATGATTGCGCTGGATGGTCATTACGCTGACGTCAGCCAGCAAACGGCCAGCGCCACGCTTCCTCTTCTGCTCTGAAAACCCTTCGCAGGCTAAATAAAATAGCCTGCGTTTTATTTTGCTCAATTTTACTTAAGCAGGGCTCAATTCATTTATATGATAAATGTTTGGTGTAACAAATTATTTTGTTTATTACAGTTTGAATTATTTCCATCGCGCCACCCAAGAGACAAAAACAGATTAAAATCATTAAGTTAAAATAAAAACATGAATAAATTGAATTTTTCCGCCTTCTGCAATGTCCAATATTTTCACCTGATTTCCTTTCCTTAAAATAAGCTTAAGACGCTGTCGGTCCCGGCGTTTTATTATTTAAACGCCGTTTACTTTTGCGCACCTACAATCCGCCTCATCAATCATAATGAGACGGTAATAATGAAGATGTTATTAATTACAGGCGTGACCGGGTTTCTGGGCGGTGCAGTACTTGAAAAAATCCTGACCAGCGATCAATCCGTAAAACTCCTTTTGCTTGCCCGTGCCGGCGATCCGCAAAGCGGGCTGGCGCGCGTGCAGGAGAACATGCGTAAGTTCAACATTTCTGAGGAGAAACTGGCCTCCCTGAGCGTGGATAATATCCTCATCGGCGACCTCAGCCAGCCGGAAGCCTTTCTGAACGATCCCCGTCTGGACCAGGTTACGCATGTCGTTAACTGCGCGGCAGTTGCGTCTTTTGGCAATAACCCGCTGATCTGGAAGGTAAACGTAGAGGGTACGCTAGCGCTGGCGCGCCGCATGGAGCAGGTCGCAGGGCTGCAGCGTTTCCTGCATGTAGGCACCGCAATGTCATGCACGCCGGAGCAGGATTCGCTGGTCGCCGAAAGTGCGGAATTCAGAGAAAACGCTGAACACCTGGTGGAATATACGTATTCGAAGTCAACCATCGAACAGCTGATGCGCCAGGAATGTCCTAACCTGCCGCTGCTCATCGCCCGTCCGTCCATCGTCGTCGGCCATACCCGCCACGGCTGCACGCCGTCGAGCAGTATCTTTTGGGTCTTCAGCATGGGCCTGATGCTGCAGAAGTTTATGTGCTCGATGGAAGACCGGATCGACGTTGTCCCGGTAGATTATTGCGCCGACGCAATGTTAATGCTGCTGAGCAGCAACGCGCGTCCGGGGGAAGTGGTACACATTTCAGCCGGGGAAGAGAACAGCGTTCGCTTTGCGGATATCGATCGGGCAATGGCGCAGGCGCTGGAGAAAGCGCCCGTTGGCGATAAGTACGCGCAGGTCAGCTACGAAACGCTGGTCAAAATGCGCCGTGAACTGAAAACCATTTTTGGTCCGTGCAACGAACGTCTGATGCTGAGAGCGATGCGCTTATACGGTGCCTTTGCCACGCTGAACGTGCGCTTCAGCAACGATAAGCTGCTCAGCATGGGGATGCCGAAGCCACCTCGTTTTACGGATTATATCGCCCGCTGCGTGCAAACCACCCGGGGACTAACCATTCCCGAGCAGATGGCGGTCGATTTTAAATAACCAAAAAAAATGCCAGTCATTCGACTGGCATTTTCATGTTAAGGCTTAAGCAATTATGCCTGACCTTTGATCTCTTTACGACCGTTGTAAGGTGCTTTTTCACCCAGCGCTTCTTCGATACGAATCAGCTGGTTGTATTTAGCAACACGGTCAGAACGGCTCATAGAACCGGTTTTGATCTGGCCAGCAGCGGTACCAACAGCCAGGTCAGCAATGGTCGCGTCTTCAGTTTCGCCAGAACGGTGAGAGATAACAGCGGTGTAGCCAGCGTCTTTCGCCATTTTGATCGCAGCCAGCGTTTCGGTCAGAGAACCGATCTGGTTGAATTTGATCAGGATGGAGTTAACGATGCCTTTCTCGATGCCTTCTTTCAGGATCTTAGTGTTGGTTACGAACAGATCGTCACCAACCAGCTGGATTTTGTCGCCCAGTACTTTGGTCTGGTATGCGAAACCATCCCAGTCAGACTCGTCCAGACCGTCTTCGATAGAAACGATTGGGTACTGTTTGGTCAGGTCTTCCAGGAAGTGGGTGAACTCTTCGGAGGTGAACGCTTTGTTGCCTTCGCCAGCCAGAACGTATTTACCGTCTTTGTAGAATTCAGATGCTGCACAGTCCATCGCCAGGGTGATGTCTTTGCCCAGCTCGTAGCCTGCTGCTTTAACCGCTTCAGCGATAACAGCCAGTGCTTCTGCGTTAGAACCCAGGTTTGGCGCGTAGCCACCTTCGTCACCAACAGCAGTGTTCATACCTTTAGCTTTCAGAACTTTAGCCAGGTTGTGGAACACTTCAGAACCCATACGAACCGCTTCTTTCAGGGTTTTCGCGCCAACTGGCTGAATCATGAATTCCTGAATATCAACGTTGTTGTCTGCGTGCTCACCACCGTTGATGATGTTCATCATTGGTACAGGCATAGAGTATTTGCCTGGGGTGCCGTTCAGTTCAGCGATGTGCTCGAACAGTGGCATACCTTTAGCAGCGGCTGCTGCTTTGGCGTTCGCCAGGGAAACGGCCAGGATTGCGTTCGCACCGAAGTTAGATTTGTTTTCAGTACCGTCCAGATCGATCATGATCTTGTCGATGCCAGCCTGATCTTTGGCATCTTTGCCAACGATAGCCTGAGCAATAGGACCGTTAACAGCGCCAACCGCTTTCAGTACGCCTTTGCCCATGAAACGGGATTTGTCGCCATCACGCAGTTCCAGCGCTTCACGGGAACCCGTAGAAGCACCTGATGGAGCAGCTGCCATACCGACGAAACCACCTTCCAGATGAACTTCGGCTTCAACGGTCGGGTTACCACGGGAGTCGATGATTTCACGACCGATGACTTTAACGATTTTGGACATTAGATTTTCCTCAGTACAAGTTAAACTAAAACTCCAGACAAACAACGCGTACCGTTGGTACGCGTTGCCGTTCTAACTTTTTTACTTCGCCTGACGCTTCTGGTACTCGCTGGCGGCTTTCACGAAGCCTGCAAACAGCGGATGTCCATCACGCGGCGTTGAAGTAAATTCCGGGTGGAACTGGCAGGCAACAAACCACGGATGGTTTGGCACCTCGATGATCTCGACTAACTGATCGTCCCCGGAGCGACCCGCAACACGCAGGCCCGCGGCTTCAATTTGTTTCAACAACATATTGTTGACTTCATAGCGGTGACGATGGCGCTCGGTGATGACCGGCTCGCCGTACAGCTTGCGAACCACGCTATCGTCGGACAGCTGGCAGGCCTGCGCGCCAAGACGCATAGTGCCACCCAGATCGCTCTTCTCGGTACGGACTTCGACGTTACCGTCTTCGTCGCGCCATTCCGTAATCAGCGCCACGACAGGGTACTTACAGTCTGGCACAAATTCCGTAGAGTTCGCGTTTTCCATTCCCGCTACGTTGCGCGCAAATTCGATCAGCGCAACCTGCATACCCAGGCAGATGCCGAGGTATGGAATATTGTTTTCACGCGCATAGCGTGCAGTGGCGATCTTGCCTTCAACACCACGGTAGCCGAAGCCGCCAGGGATGAGGATAGCATCCAGATCTTTCAGAATTTCAACGCCACGTGTTTCAACATCCTGCGAATCAATCAGCTTGATGTTGACGGAGACGCGGTTCTTCAGACCACCGTGCTTCAGCGCTTCGATAACGGACTTATAGGCGTCCGGCAGTTCGATGTACTTGCCGACCATACCGATAGTCACTTCGCCTGCCGGGTTCGCTTCTTCATAAATAACCTGTTCCCATTCAGACAG
Source organism: Enterobacter sp. 04-C-12-SI-ECC (assembly GCF_047530715.1). Lineage (NCBI taxonomy): Bacteria > Pseudomonadati > Pseudomonadota > Gammaproteobacteria > Enterobacterales > Enterobacteriaceae > Enterobacter > Enterobacter sp. 04-C-12-SI-ECC. The sequence goes on along the minus strand of NZ_JBLKDI010000031.1, from coordinate 14,026 downwards.
GTTAGCTTCCGGACAGTTCAAGCTGAATCGTTTACAAATATAATCGTCCAGACCCTGTGATTTCAACAGGCCCGGGATTTTATAAATGGAATCGACATCTTTCATTGAAATAACGGCTTTTTCAGGCACGTTACAGAACAATGCAATTTTCGCACGTTCGTTCGCTGGAATGGCACGATCGGAACGGCAAACCAGGATGTCAGGCTGAATACCGATGGAGAGCAGTTCTTTAACGGAGTGCTGAGTCGGTTTGGTTTTCACTTCACCTGCCGCCGCCATGTAAGGCACCAGCGTCAGGTGCATGAACAGCGCGTGTTCACGACCAATGTCTACCGCCAGCTGACGAATCGCTTCGAGGAACGGCAGGGATTCGATATCACCCACGGTACCACCGATTTCAACCAGCACAACGTCATGCCCTTCGCCACCGGCAAGGACACGCTCTTTGATGGCGTTAGTGATGTGTGGGATAACCTGCACGGTCGCGCCCAGGTAGTCACCGCGGCGCTCTTTACGCAGAACGTCAGAGTAGATGCGGCCAGTCGTAAAGTTGTTACGACGGGTCATTTTGGTACGAATGAAACGCTCGTAGTGGCCAAGATCCAGATCGGTTTCAGCGCCGTCTTCAGTAACGAACACTTCCCCGTGTTGGGTTGGGCTCATGGTGCCAGGATCGACGTTGATGTACGGATCCAGTTTCATCATGGTCACATTGAGGCCACGGGCTTCAAGAATGGCTGCGAGGGAGGCTGCGGCAATGCCTTTACCCAGAGAGGATACGACCCCGCCGGTCACAAAAATATAGTTCGTTGTCATGCTGAACCTGAGAAGTTAGGGTGAAACGATGGAATAACCAGGACGGGAAAGTAGTATACCCGAACACGGCGAGCGCCACAAACTTTCATTCTCCGTCTCCATTCCAGGCCATGACAAACATAAGGAGTGAGAAAATAGCCCCTTTTGGGTAAATGTTTTTGACGCAAATCAAGCGCTTGTCATTTAAAAAATCACACAAATTGCGCTTGATCGCTAAATTCCGTTAGAGATCAGATTCCTGGCGTTTTACTTCCTGCCAGACTTCTTCCATCGCGTCGAGGTCAATTCCGGTCATTTCCAGGCCGCGCGAGGCCACAATCCGCTCGACTTCACGAAAGCGTCGTTCGAATTTCAGGTTGGCTTTTTGCAGCGCGGTTTCAGCTTTTACCCCTAGATGGCGAGAAAGATTGACGGTGGCGAACAGCAGGTCGCCCATCTCTTCCTCCAGCTTTGCTTCATCGACCACTGCCTGCTGCGCTTCGTGCATCACTTCGTCGATCTCTTCATGCACTTTATCCAGCACGGGTCCCAGGGAATCCCAGTCAAATCCTACCGCCGAGCAGCGCTTTTGAATTTTGTGGGCGCGCATCAGCGCGGGTAGGCTCAGCGGGATGTCGTCCAGCGCAGAGTGCTGGGACTTTTCAGCGCGCTCGGCGCTTTTAATCTGCTCCCAGCGGGCCAGCACCTCTGCGCTGTTTCCTGCAGTGGCATCGCCAAAGATATGCGGATGGCGGCGCTCCAGCTTGTCGCTGATAGCGGCACAGATATCGTCAAAGTTAAAGCGCCCTTCCTCCTGCGCCATCTGGGCGTAGAACACTACCTGGAACAGCAGGTCGCCGAGTTCACCGCGCAGGTCATCGAAATCCTCGCGTGAAATGGCGTCCAGCACCTCATAGGTCTCTTCGAGGGTATAAGGTGCGATGGTCGCGAAAGTCTGCTCCTTGTCCCACGGGCAGCCGTTTTCCGGGTCGCGCAGGCGTTTCATGATGCCGAGCAGGCGGTCGATTTGAGTCATAGTTCTGTCCTGATGAAAAAATGCCGGGTGGCGGCGTTGCCTTACCCGGCCTACGGAAAAGGATGTTTAGCCGCCGTGCAGACGACGCGCGTCAATCACATCCGGCACCTGGTTCAGTTTGCCCAGCACGCGGCCGAGCACCTGCAGGTTGTAGATTTCGATGGTCATATCGATGGTGGCAAGCTGCTCGCGGGTATCGCTGCGGCTGGCAACGCCCAGCACGTTGACCTTCTCGTTGGCGAGAATGGTGGTGATGTCGCGCAGCAGCCCGCTGCGATCGTTGGCGGTGACGCGCACCACCAGCGAGTAACCGGCGGAGTAGCTCTCACCCCAGACCGCTTCCACGATACGCTCCGGCGCGTGGGACTGCAGCTCCGCAAGCTGGTCGCAGTCGGAGCGGTGGATCGAGATCCCGCGCCCCTGGGTGATAAAGCCGACGATATCGTCCCCCGGAATCGGCTGGCAGCAGCGGGCAATGTGGTGCATCAGGTTGCCCACGCCCTCGACCACCACGCGGCCGTTGTCTTTGCTGCGCTGCTGCGGGGCATAGGTTTTCTGCTGCAGCTGCTTCAGCGCCGCCGCGTCCTGCTCTTCCGCGCTAGGCTTGTTGAACTGGGCCTGCAGGAAGTTGACCATCTGATTCAGACGGATATCACCGCCGCCAATCGCCGCCAGCAGCTCGTCCAGCTCGTTGAAGTTGTAGCGCGGCAGCAGGAATTTCTCTGCTTCTTTCAGGCTGATCCCGATATGCTCCAGCTCGTCGTCAAGGATCTGGCGACCGGCAAGAATGTTTTTGTCACGATCCTGCTTGCGGAACCAGGCGTGAATTTTGGAGCGCCCGCGGCTGGTGGTGACGTAACCGAGGTTCGGGTTAAGCCAGTCGCGGCTCGGGTTTGGCTGCTTCTGGGTAATGATTTCAATCTGGTCGCCCATCTGCAGCTGATAGGTAAACGGCACGATACGTCCGCCGATCTTCGCCCCGATGCAGCGGTGCCCCACGTCGCTGTGAATGTGGTAGGCAAAATCGAGCGGCGTGGAGCCAGCCGGCAGGTCGACAACGTCCCCTTTCGGGGTAAAGACGTAGACGCGGTCATCAAAGACCTGGCTGCGCACTTCGTCCAGCATCTCGCCGGAATCGGCCATCTCTTCCTGCCACGCAATCAGCTTACGCAGCCAGGCGATGCGGTCTTCGTGGCCGGAGCGTGCCCCGCCAGAAGTGCCCTCTTTGTACTTCCAGTGCGCGGCTACGCCCAGCTCGGCGTCTTCGTGCATCTGTTTGGTGCGGATTTGAATCTCGACCGTTTTGCCGCCGGGGCCAAGCACCACGGTATGAATGGACTGGTAGCCGTTCGGTTTTGGGTTCGCGACATAGTCGTCAAATTCATCCGGCAGGTGGCGGAAGTGAGTATGTACTATCCCCAGCGCGGCATAGCAGTCCTGCAGACGCTCCGCCACGATACGCACGGCGCGCACGTCAAACAGCTCGTCAAAGGCGAGGTGTTTCTTCTGCATTTTGCGCCAGATGCTGTAGATATGTTTTGGTCGACCGTAGACTTCGGCGCGGACGTTCTCTTCTTTCATGGCCTGACGCAGGCCGCTGACAAACTCGTCGATATAGTGCTCACGATCGATACGGCGCTCATGCAGGAGTTTGGCAATGCGCTTGTATTCTGCCGGATGCAGATAGCGGAAGCAGTAATCTTCCAGCTCCCATTTCAGCTGACCAATACCTAAGCGGTTCGCCAGCGGCGCATAGATGTTCGTACACTCTTTGGCGGCCAGCACGCGCTCGTCTTCCGGCGCATCTTTCACTTCACGCAGGTGGGCAATACGCTCGGCCAGCTTGATGACCACGCAGCGAAAATCATCCACCATGGCCAGCAGCATCCGGCGGACGTTATCAACCTGCTCAGAGGAGACGGAATCGGTATGCGCGGCTTTTAGCTGGCGAATGGCCGCCATATCGCGCACGCCGTGGATCAGCGCAACGACGGATTTGCCGACGCTGTCGCGCAGCACATCCTCGCTGACCACATCCGCATCCGCGAGGGGGAAGAGCAGCGCGGCCTGCAGCGTTTCGATGTCCATGTTCAGCATGGACAAGATTTCAACCATCTCCACGCCGCGCCATAAGAGAAGATCGGCATCCGGGTGTCCCTGCGTGGTGCGCAGACAGTAGGCCCAGGTTTCGGTTAAGCGTTCACACGACTGCTGGCTGGAAATTCCCAGACTTGCGATCCATTTTTGTGGGTCAAACTCCCCAGCTTTATTGAGATGTGCACTTCTTACCGCAACCATTGTCCTCTCCTTTAGGGACCAGGGCCTGTCGAAGTCGACAAGCCAAACAAATTAGATGTGCTCGAACAACGCCATCGATTCCAGATGTCCAGTGTGCGGGAACATGTCCAACATTGCCAGACGCCGAATCTGGTAACCCGCGCTGATTAACGCCTCACTGTCACGGGCAAGCGTTGCCGGGTTACAGGAAACATAGACCACGCGCCTGGGCGCGAGTTTAATAATATGCGCCATGACGCCTGGGGCACCTGCACGCGCCGGGTCGAGCAGGATTTTGTCGAAACCCTGCTTTGCCCACGGCTGTTGAGTGACATCTTCCTCAAGATTTTGATGAAAGAATGTCACATTTTGCAAGCCGTTCTGCTCTGCGTTTTCCTGACCTTTGACCACCAGCGCCTCAACGCCTTCCACCCCGACCACGCTTGCCGCTCTGCGCGCCAGCGGCAGGGTAAAGTTACCCATGCCGCAGAACAGATCGAGCACACGGTCAGTGGGCTGTACGTCAAGCCATTCCAGGGCCTTCGCCACCATTTGCTGGTTTATGCCGTCGTTGACCTGGATAAAATCACGCGGACTGAACGTTAAGCGTAGCCCGTCTGACGCATACCAGGGAGCTTCGCCCGATACCTGTTCAAGTATCTCGCTTTGCGGCGCAAGGAAAAGCGCAAGCTCATGAGAATGCGAAAAGCGTTCCAGTTTTTCGCGATCTTTTTTCGACAGCGGCGCAGTGTGGCGCAGCACCATCAGCGGGCCGTTGTTCGCCAGCACCAGTTCAACGTGGCCCAATGAACGCACCCCGTCGAGCGATGCAAGACAGCGGTGCACGTCCGGAAGCAACGCCTCAAGATGGGGCACCAAAATGGGGCACCGCTTCACGTCAACAATATCGCTGGAGGCCGCTTTGCGAAAACCCATCTCCAGCCGCTCCGTTTTGGGCTGATAGCTCAGGCTCAGGCGCGCGCGGCGGCGATAGCCCCAGGGCTCATCGGCGATAATCTCGTCAACTTCGTGTTTAAGGAGGCGCGCCAGCGCGCGGCTTTTACTTTTTTGCTGTAATTCTGTGCTCGCATGCTGTTGCTGGCAGCCTCCGCACACGCCAAAATGTGGACAGCGGGGCTCCACGCGCTCCGGGCTCGCGTTGAGGCGACGCTTCACCTGTCCGCGCGCGTACTGACGCTTGTCTTCCGTCAGCGTAATTTCTGCTCGTTCTCCTGGCAGCAAACCTGTTATAAACAGAGTCTTACCGTTGTGACGAGCCACTCCCTGACCAAACGGATCAAGGTCCGTGGCTTCAACAGTAATGATTTGACGCGTCGTCACGCGTCGCTTTGCAGAGTAGAATTGCGCCATCGCCGAGATTTTTCTCACATAAACATAATTATCTTAATTGTCCCATAACGGAACGCCATGACCAACTACAGCCTGCGCGCGCGCATGATGATTTTGATCCTCGCCCCCACCGTTCTCATCGGTTTGCTGCTGAGTATCTTCTTTGTGGTGCACCGCTATAACGATTTGCAGCGACAGCTGGAGGATGCAGGCGCCAGCATTATCGAACCGCTTGCCGTCTCCAGCGAGTACGGCATGAACCTGCAAAACCGCGAATCCATTGGGCAGTTAATCAGCGTACTCCACCGCCGCCACTCGGATATCGTCCGCGCCATTTCCGTCTACGACGAACATAACCGCCTGTTTGTCACCTCAAACTTTCATCTCGATCCGACCACGCTGAAGATCCCTGACGGTACGCCCTTCCCGCGCCATCTCACCGTGTTGCGGCGCGGCGATATCATGATCCTGCGCACGCCGATCGTGTCGGAAAGCTATTCACCCGATGAGTCTGCGCAATCCGATGCCAAATCCAGCAATAACATGTTGGGATATGTAGCGCTTGAGCTGGATCTCAAGTCGGTACGGCTGCAGCAGTACAAAGAAATTTTTATCTCCGGCGTGATGATGCTGTTCTGCATTGGTATTGCGCTGATCTTCGGCTGGCGTCTGATGCGCGACGTCACGGGCCCCATCCGCAACATGGTTAATACCGTTGACCGCATCCGTCGGGGACAGCTCGACAGTCGCGTGGAAGGGTTTATGCTGGGCGAGCTTGATATGCTGAAAAACGGCATTAACTCGATGGCGATGTCGCTGGCGGCCTATCACGAAGAGATGCAGCATAACGTTGACCAGGCCACCTCTGACCTGCGCGAAACGCTGGAGCAGATGGAGATCCAGAACGTTGAGCTGGATCTGGCGAAAAAGCGCGCTCAGGAAGCGGCGCGTATTAAGTCTGAGTTTCTGGCCAATATGTCGCACGAGCTGCGTACGCCGCTGAATGGCGTGATCGGCTTTACCCGCCTGACTCTGAAAAGCGAGCTCAACCCAACTCAGCGCGATCACCTGCACACCATTGAACGTTCGGCCAATAACCTGCTGGCGATCATTAACGACGTGCTGGACTTCTCCAAGCTGGAGGCGGGTAAACTGATTCTGGAGAGCATCCCGTTCCCGCTGCGCAGTACGCTCGATGAAGTGGTGACGCTGCTCGCGCACTCGTCGCACGACAAGGGCCTTGAGCTAACGCTCAATATTAAAAACGACGTGCCGGACAACGTTATTGGCGATCCGCTGCGCCTGCAGCAGGTCATTACCAATCTTGTCGGGAATGCCATTAAATTCACCGAAAGCGGCAACATCGACATCCTGGTAGAAAAACGCGCCATCAGTAATAACAAGGTGCAGATTGAGGTTCAAATCCGCGATACCGGTATCGGCATTCCGGAGCGGGATCAGTCGCGTCTGTTCCAGGCCTTCCGCCAGGCAGACGCCAGCATTTCCCGCCGCCATGGCGGTACCGGACTGGGGCTGGTGATCACGCAGAGGCTGGTAAACGAGATGGGCGGCGATATCTCTTTCCACAGCCAGCCAAACCGCGGCTCAACCTTCTGGTTCCATATTAACCTCGACCTCAACCCGAACGTGCTGACCGACGGCCCGGTGACGGACTGTCTGAAAGGTAAGCGCCTGGCCTACGTCGAGCCTAACGCGGCAGCGGCGCAGTGCGCGCTGGATATCTTAAGCACCACGCCGCTGGAGGTGGTTTACAGTCCAACCTTCTCAGCCCTGGCCGTTGATCATTACGACATTCTGCTGATGGGGATCCCGGTGACCTTTACCGGCGAGCTGACCATGCAGCAGGAGCGGCTGGCGAAAGCCGCGTCGATGACCGACTATCTGCTGCTGGCGCTGCCCTGCCACGCCCAGCTTAATGCGGAAGAGTTGAAAAACGACGGGGCGGCCGCGTGCCTGCTTAAACCACTCACCGCGACCCGCCTGCTGCCCGCCCTTACGGAGTATTGCCGTCTTAGCCAGCACGCACTGCCGTTGATTAACGACGAGCAAAAACTGCCCATGAGCGTGATGGCGGTGGATGATAATCCGGCAAACCTGAAGCTAATCGGCGTATTGCTGGAAGACCAGGTTCAGCATGTTGAGCTGTGTACCAGCGGCGCCCAGGCGGTTGAACTGGCTAAACAGATGCAGTTCGACTTAATTCTGATGGATATTCAGATGCCGGGCATGGATGGCATTCGTGCCTGCGAGCTGATCCACCAGCTCCCACATCAGCAGCAAACCCCGGTGATTGCGGTCACCGCGCATGCGATGGCCGGTCAGAAAGAGAAGCTGCTGAGCGCCGGGATGAATGATTACCTGGCGAAACCTATCGACGAAGAGAAGCTTCATAACCTGCTGTTACGCTATAAGCCGGGGCACATTGGCGGAACATATACGGTTTTCAGCGAGCCGGTTGAGGTAAGCGTTAATCAAAATGCGACCTTTGACTGGCAGCTGGCGCTGCGCCAGGCGGCAGGGAAACCCGATTTAGCGCGGGAGATGCTGCAAATGCTGGTCGCGTTTCTGCCGGAGATCCGTAATAAGGTTGAAGAACAGCTGGTGGGCGAGAACCCGGAAGAGCTGCTGGAAGCGATCCACAAGCTGCACGGCAGCTGCGGCTACAGCGGCGTACCGCGGCTGAAAAACCTCTGCCAGCTGCTGGAGCAGCAGCTGCGCGCGGGTACGCCGGAATCGGAGCTTGAACCGGAGTTCCTGGAACTGCTGGATGAGATGGATAACGTGACGCGGGAAGCGATGAAGGTGTTGGGGAGCTGAGGGAAAAGCCCGGTGGCGCTACGCTTACCGGGCCTACAGGTGCGCTAACGTAGGCCGGGTAAGGCGAAGCCACCACCCGGCAATCACAGTTAAAATGCCTGCCCTACTTTCAGCACCGCCGCGATATTCCTTGCGGCCATCTGTACATTCGCGCTGGCATTTTCCAGCGCGTCCTCCAGCGAGCAGATGGTGTAGATCACGCTAAACACCGCGTCTAAGCCGTGATCGTGTACCACGCCAACATCCGCCGTCAGGCTGCCTGCAATGCCGATAACGGACTTATTAAAGCGTTTCGCCACTTTCGCCACCCCTACCGGCACTTTGCCGTGGATCGTCTGGCTGTCGATGCGGCCTTCCCCGGTGATCACCAGATCCGCATCGGCCACCTGGTCGGCCAGGTGTAGCGCATCGGTCACAATCTCAATGCCCTGGCGCAGCTGTGCACCACAAAAAGCGTACAGCGCCGCGCCCATGCCACCCGCCGCACCGCCGCCAGCAAGGTTGAGCACATCAATGTCCAGATCCCGGGCAATGACTCTCGCATAGTGCGCAAGCGCGTAGTCCAGGGTGACGATCATCTCGGGTGTGGCGCCCTTTTGCGGGCCAAATACCGCTGACGCGCCATCCTTACCGGTGAGCGGATTCGTCACATCGCAGGCGACTTCTATCCGGCACTCCGCCAGACGCTGGTCGAGGCCGCTCAGGTCGATCCGCGCAAGCTTATCCAGCTCGCCCCCACCCTGCCCCAGCGGCTGTTCATTGTCGTCCAGCAGCTTCGCCCCCAGCGCCTGCACCATCCCGGCGCCGCCGTCATTGGTGGCGCTGCCACCGATACCGATGATGATATGCTTAACGCCCGCATCCAGCGCGTGCCGGATAAGTTCCCCCGTGCCCCAGGAGGTCGTTTTCAGAGGGTCACGCAGTGAAGGGGCTACCAGTTCCAGACCGCTTGCCGCCGCCATTTCAATAAAGGCGCTCTGCTCGTCACCAGATATCCCATAAAACCCGTCCACGCGCTCGCCCAGCGGACCGGTCACCGGAACGTGCACAATGCGTCCCCGGGTTGCCGCGATCATCGCCTCAACCGTGCCTTCACCGCCATCAGCGACCGGCAGTTTGACGTACTCCGCCTCAGGGAAAATCTCGCGAAAACCGCGCTCGATCGCTGTCGCAACCTCAAGCGCACTCAAACTTTCCTTATACGAGTCCGGTGCGATAACAATTTTCATAAGCCATCCTTACGCATAGTCGTTACGTTAAGCATACACCACGTAGGAAACCGCTCATGGGAGCGGTCCCAATGCGTTTATCGTACCATGCACGGACGTTTATTGTCGAATGTCCAGTCAGGGATCAGGTACTGCATCGCCATCGCGTCGTCGCGCGCGCCCAGACCGTGTTTTTGATACAGCTCGTGTGCTTTCATTACCTGATCCATATCCAGTTCAACGCCCAACCCCGGCGTGGACGGCACCTGCACCATGCCACCTTTGATCTCAAACGGCTCTTTGGTGAGGCGCTGGTTACCCTCCTGCCAGATCCAGTGCGTATCGATAGCGGTAATGGTGCCCGGCGCGGCGGCGGCAACGTGGGTAAACATCGCCAGCGACACGTCAAAATGGTTGTTGGAGTGCGAGCCCCAGGTCAGGCCAAACTCGTGGCACATCTGCGCCACGCGCACCGAGCCCTGCATTGTCCAGAAGTGCGGGTCCGCCAGCGGGATATCCACCGATTGCAGAGAGAGCGTGTGCCCCATCTGACGCCAGTCGGTGGCGATCATATTGGTCGCGGTCGGTAGCCCCGTAGCGCGACGGAATTCCGCCATGACTTCGCGGCCCGAAAAGCCTTGCTCAGCCCCGCACGGATCTTCCGCGTACGCCAGCACGCCTTTCAGCTGCTTGCCAATATCGATCGCTTCATCAAGCGACCACGCGCCGTTCGGATCCAGCGTCACGCGCGCCTGCGGGAAACGTTTTGCCAGCGCGGTAATGGCTTCCGCCTCCTCTTCCCCCGCCAGCACGCCGCCTTTCAGTTTGAAATCATTGAAGCCATATTTTTCATAGGCGGCTTCTGCCAGCCGCACCACCGCATCCGGGGTCATCGCTTCTTCGTGACGTACGCGGTACCAGTCACATTGCTCATCCGGCTGGCTCTGATACGGCAGCGGCGTCAGCTTGCGGTCGCCGACAAAGAACAGATAGCCGAGCATCTCCACTTCACTGCGCTGCTGGCCCTCGCCCAGCAGCGACGCGACGTTAACGCCCAGGTGCTGGCCCAGCAGATCCAGCATCGCGGCTTCAATGCCGGTCACCACGTGGATAGTGGTGCGCAAATCGAAGGTTTGCAGACCGCGGCCGCCGGCATCGCGATCGGCAAAGGTATTGCGCACGGTGTTGAGGACATTTTTGTACTCACCCAGCGTTTTGCCCACCACCAGCGGAATGGCATCCTCCAGCGTTTTGCGGATCTTCTCCCCGCCCGGAATTTCTCCCACGCCGGTATGGCCGGCATTGTCTTTGATAATGACAATATTGCGCGTGAAGAACGGCGCATGCGCCCCGCTCAGGTTCATCAGCATGCTGTCATGACCTGCGACCGGAATAATTTGCATGGAGGTGACGACAGGGGTCGTAAAAGTACTCATCGTGTAATCCTTTTATTAGTGACGTCCAAAAACAGGGCGCTTACGGTCAAATGTCCAGCCGGGGATAAGGTACTGCATCGGGCCCGCGTCGTTACGCGCGCCGCCTGGTAGCTTTTTATACGCCTCATGGGCTTGATGAACCTGATCCCAGTCAAGCTCCACGCCCAGCCCCGGCGCATCGGGTACGGCAATTTTACCGTTTTTGATCTCCAGCGGATTTTTCGTCAGGCGAGCTTCGCCTTCCTGCCAAATCCAGTGGGTGTCGATGGCGGTCGGGTTACCCGGCACCGCCGCGCCAACGTGGGTAAACATTGCCAGCGAGATATCGAAATGGTTGTTGGAGTGGCAGCCCCAGGTCAGGCCCCAGTCATCGCACAGCTGCGCCACGCGCACCGCGCCGGAGAGCGTCCAGAAGTGCGGGTCTGCCAGCGGAATGTCGACGGCGTTTAGCATCACCGCGTGGCCCATTTCGCGCCAGTTGGTGGCGATCATATTGGTCGCAACCGGCAGCCCGGTGGCGCGGCGGAATTCCGCCATCACCTCGCGGCCTGAGAAGCCCTGCTCGGCGCCGCACGGGTCTTCCGCGTAGGTCAGCACGTCCCCGAGACCTTTACACAGGCTAATCGCCTCATCCAGCAGCCAGGCGCCGTTCGGGTCAACGGTGATGCGCGCCTCCGGGAAGCGTTTTTTCAGCGCCCGGGCCGTGTCAATCTCCTGCTCGCCGGGCAGCACGCCGCCTTTCAGCTTGAAATCCTTAAAGCCGTAGCGATCCTGCGCAGCTTCAGCCAGCCGGACCACCGCCTCGCCGGAGAGCGCTTCCTGATGGCGCAGCTGATACCAGTCGTGGTCGCCCGGTGAGCGAGCCAGATAGGGGAGATCGGTTTTATTGCGATCGCCAACGTAGAACAGATAGCCCAGCACGGTGACCGCATCGCGCTGTTTGCCCGGCCCCAGCAGTTCACAGACCGGAACGTTAAGGGCTTTACCGAGTAAATCCAGCAGCGCAGCTTCCAGGGCGGCGACCGCATTGACGCGCAGTTCAAACGTCCACGCGCCCTTGCCGAAGGTATCAAAGTCCGCCGACTGATTGCCCTTATGCACCCGCTGAACCACCTTGTTCAGACGAGCCACTTCCTGGCCCACGACCTGTGGAATAGCCTCTACCAGGGTCTGGTAGATCACTTCCCCGCCGGGGGCTTCACCTACCCCGGTATTGCCTGCACTATCGGTCAGCACCACGATATTGCGGGTAAACCATGCGTTATGCGCGCCGCCAATATTGAGCAGCATGCTGTCCTGACCGGCCACCGGGATAACTTTCATTTCCGTGACGATAGGGCTTGATTGTGTTGTCATCATCCGCGATCCACAACAGGTTTAAGTTCGACGCGTTTAATATCGCCCACCAGCACCAGGTAACTCAGCACCGCCACCAGGGCATGCACACCAACGTAGATTAGCGCGCCGTTGAAAGACCCCGTGGTGCCGACGATGTAGCCGATAGCGATAGGCGTGACAATCCCGGAAACGTTGCCGAACATATTGAACAGACCGCCGCTCAGGCCGCTGATCTCTTTCGGTGCCGTATCCGCCATCACCGCCCAGCCCAGCGCGCCAATCCCTTTGCCGAAGAAGGCCATCGCCATAAAGCCGATAATCATCCACTCGGCACTGACGTAGTTACAGAACACCATGGTCATGGAGAGCAGCATGCCGAGCACAATCGGCGTTTTACGCGCGATGTTCAGCGAACCCGTGCGGCGCATCAGCCAGTCGGAAATGACCCCGCCAAGCACGCCGCCGATGAAGCCGCAGATTGCCGGGACCGAGGCAACAAACCCCGCTTTGAGGATCGACATGCCGCGCGCCTGCACCAGATAAACCGGGAACCAGGTGATAAAGAAGTAGGTTAAGGCGTTGATACAGTACTGGCCGAGATAGATACCGATCATCATGCGCGAGCCGACGAGCTGCTTGATCTGCGCCCATTTCTGGCTGAAGGGGACTTTTGCTTTGTCAGATTTCTGATCCATATTGATCAGCGCCCCGCCCTCAGCAATGTATTCCAGCTCCTTCTTGTTCACGCCAGGGTGCTGATTCGGTTCGTGGATCACTTTCAGCCAGATAAAGCTGATGACGATCCCAAGCCCGCCCATAAAGAAGAAGACGTGCGACCAGCCCACCTCATGCGTCAGCCAGCCCATAATGGGCGCAAAGATCACCGTCGCGAAATACTGGGCGGAGTTAAAAATTGCCACCGCTGTTCCCCTCTCCTGCGCAGGAAACCAGGCCGCGACAATGCGGCTGTTGCCCGGGAAGGAAGGCGCTTCAGCTAACCCCACCAGGAAGCGCAGCGTGAAGAGCGCCACGATAATGCCAAAGCCGCTGAAGATATCGACGAAACCCTGCAAAAGGGTAAAAGCAGACCAGATAAAGATGGACCAGAAATAGACGCGTTTAGAGCCAAAACGGTCCAGCAGCCAGCCGCCAGGAATTTGGCCGATGACGTAGGCCCACGAGAATGCAGAGAAAACGTAACCCATGCCCACCGGATCAAGGCCGATGTCTTTTGCCATTTCCGAGCCGGCAATCGACAGCGTGGCGCGGTCACCATAGTTAAAGGACGTGACGATAAACAGCATCACCACTATCCAGTAGCGGGCGTTAGTGCGCTTTTCTGCGCTGCTCGCTGCGTGGCTTAATGTACTCATTGTTGCACTCCTGAAACATAGCTTTCGCCTGTTCATTCTGTACAGCACCGGTAGGGTAATCAGAATGAGATAAGTTTTGTCGTTTTAGTACGGCCTGAAGCCGTTTTATTGTGACCGGAGAAGTATATGAAGGAGTGACAGGTTCGCTCACCGTGCAGAAACACAACATTGAGGAGTGTGGGGAACGTGGTTTGAGGCATAAGCCCAAAGCAGTGGAAGATACTTCACGGAATTGAGGATTTGATGCGGCTTTGTTGCCGGGTGGCGGCTACGCCTTACCCGGCCTTGTATTATCCTCCCGTACAGAAAGAACCGGCCAGTTCTTTCTGTCAGGCAGTCCACATGCCGTACCCGGCCTTAGGCCACGAGCCTGTG
>NZ_JBLKDI010000030.1:0-39687 GCF_047530715.1 Enterobacter sp. 04-C-12-SI-ECC | reverse complement strand
CTTGAAGACCAGGGGCACCGTATGCCCGCCTTCAGCACCGTCCATCACCTGATGGCCCGTCACGGTCTGCTGCCGGGCGCATCACCGGGCGTTCCGGCTACGGGACGCTTCGAACACGACGCGCCGAACCGGCTCTGGCAGATGGATTTTAAGGGCCACTTTCCCTTTGGCGGTGGCCGCTGCCATCCGCTCACCCTGCTGGACGACCACTCCCGTTTTTCCCTGTGCCTGGCGCACTGTACCGATGAACGGCGCGGGACCGTGCAGCAGCAGCTGGTCAGCGTGTTTGAGCGTTACGGCCTGCCGGACAGGATGACGATGGACAACGGCTCACCGTGGGGCGACACCACCGGCACCTGGACGGCGCTGGAGCTGTGGCTGATGCGCCACGGTATCCGGGTGGGCCATTCCCGGCCTTACCATCCGCAGACGCAGGGCAAGCTGGAGCGTTTTCACCGCAGCCTGAAGTCGGAAGTGCTGCAGGGCAAATGGTTCGCGGACAGCGGAGAGCTGCAGCGCGCCTTCGACCACTGGCGGACGGTCTACAACCTTGAACGCCCGCACGAGGCGCTGGATATGGCGGTACCGGGCTCGCGGTATCAGCCGTCAGCGCGGCAGTACAGCGGCAGCGTAACGCCACCTGAATACGATGAAGGGGTGAAGGTCAGGAAAGTGGATGTCAGCGGAAAGCTGAGCATACAGGGTGTCAGTCTGAGCGCAGGCAAGGCGTTCAGGGGAGAACGGGTCGGGCTGAGGGAGACGCAGGATGACGGCTGCTATGAAGTGTGGTGGTACAGCACGAAAGTGGGGGTGATCGACCTGAAGAAAAAGTCGATCACCATGGGTAAAGGATGTTAAAAAGTGTTCACCATGTCCCCGAACACCTGTCTAGCATGTCCCCGGACTGTACAATTGGGGAGAGGGTTAGGGTGCGGGGAGAATCACAGCGCCGCAAACTTATCCAGCGTCCGCACGAGCTGCGTTACAAACCCATACTCGTTGTCATACCAGGCAACGGCTTTCACCAACTGCAGGTCTCCCGCTTCTGACACCTCCGTCTGCGTGGCGTCAAACACCGAACCATAGTGCGAGCCAATCACATCTGACGACACAATCTCGTCATCGGTATACCCGAACGATTTATTCCCCTGGGTCGCCTTTTTCAACGCGGCGTTGATCTCCTCGACCGTCACCTTTTTACCCAGAATCGCTACCAGCTCGGTTACCGATCCGGTTTTCACCGGCACGCGCTGGGCGTGACCCTTTAGTTTGCCGCTGAGCGCGGGGATCACCAGGCCGATGGCTTTCGCCGCACCGGTGGTATGCGGAATAATATTTTCTGCCGCCGCCCGCGAGGCACGCAGATCTTTCCCGCGCGGGCCATCCACCAGCGCCTGGGTGCCGGTATAGGCATGAATGGTGGTCATGGTGCCCACTTTAATTTCAAACGCGTCGTTCAGGGCTTTTGCCAGCGGGGCGAGGCAGTTGGTGGTGCAGGACGCGACGGAAATAATGGTATCACTGGCGTCAATGGTATCGTCATTCACGCTATAGACGATGGTCTTCATCTCACCCGCGGGCGCCGAAATCAGAACTTTCTTCGCACCGGCGTCCAGGTGCGCCCGCGATTTTTCTTCTGAGGTATAAAAGCCGGTGCACTCCACGACGATATCCACGCCCGCGGCTTTCCACGGAATGTGCTTTGCCTCTTTTTCGGCGTACACCGCGATGGTTTTACCGTCGACAATCAGCGCATCCTCGGTGAAGTCCACGCTCCAGGGGAAGCCACCGTAGTTGGAATCATGCCTGAGCAGGTAGGCCAGGACTTTCGGGGAGGTGAGGTCGTTGATGGCGACGACGGTATTACTGTCCTGGGTTTCAAGAAGGCGGCGCAGCACAAGGCGTCCAATGCGTCCAAATCCGTTAATGCCAATTTTACTCATGGTGTTCTCCTGTGAACGTGTCGATACGACAGTTTGAACTCATCCAGGCTTAGACCATCACGGGCAGGGCAGCAATTGAAGATGCTTCATGCGAGGGGAAGTATTTGAAAAACCATACAGAAAAGTTAATGAATTTTTAAGGAAAGGAGATTATGTTGGCGCGGTGACTGTTTTTTTTCAGGAAATCCCATGCGCACTAAATATACAAGCCTGCAAATCACGATTCACTGGCTGGTGTTTTTGTTAATCGTCGTCGCCTACTGCGCGATGGAATTCAGAGGCTTTTTCCCGCGTTCCGACCGACCGCTTATTAACATGATCCACGTCTCCTGCGGCATCTCGGTTCTGGTGCTGATGGTGGCGAGATTGCTGATCCGCCTGAAGTTTCCCGCACCGCCCATTCAGCCTAAACCCAAAGCGATGATTACCGGGATGTCCCACCTTGGGCATCTGATCGTCTATCTGCTGTTTATTGCGCTGCCGCTGATTGGCATCGTGATGATGTATAACCGTGGAAACGACTGGTTCGCCTTCGGTCTGGCGATGCCTCACGCGGAGGAGGGGAATTTTGACCTGGTGGATGTGCTGAAGGAGTGGCACGTTACGCTGGCAAACCTGGGCTATTTCGTGATTGGTCTGCACGCCTTTGCGGCGCTGATGCACCACTACTTCTGGAAAGATAATACTCTTTTGCGCATGATGCCGAATAAGCGTCAGTAGTCATTAACTCGTGCCGGGCGGCGCAGCGCCACCCGGCTTGTTTTTTAACCCAGAAGAGCACACTCTTCATCAGTTAACGCCAGCGTCTGCGTTGACCCCGTCTCTGACGATTTCACCGCCGCTTCCAGAACAGCCATGACCGCTAACGCCTCGACAGGGTGAACGGGATTGGTGATCTTCCCGAGCATCGCATCCCGCACGTTGATGTAGTACTGCCGCTGATCGCCCTTTGGCGTGGCAATCGTTTGGGGTTTACCATCAGCTCCGAAGAACACCATGCTGTCGTCGTCTTCGCCCCAGGCGTCGCTGCCGGGGATTACGCCAGCCAGCAGCTGCGCTTCCTGCTGATCGATTCTGGCTTTCACCACGCTGCCTTTGTCCCCGTGAACGGTAAAGCGCGCCGTACCGCCAGCCACCAGCATGCTGGCGTGCAGAACCACCTTATGATCCGGGTAATTGAGGACCACGTGCGCCCAGTCGTTAACCTCTGCACCGTCGCGCAGCGTGGCGATATTTCCCTGAACAGACTCTGGCAGGCCAAACAGCTGAAGCGTCTGGTCGATCAGGTGAGGGCCCAGGTCAAACCACAGACCGCTGCCGGGGACGTTCTGCTCCCGCCAGCGCACGCGCACTTCCGGGCGGAAGCGGTCAATATGCGACTCCAGATGCTTAACCTTGCCAACCGTGCCTTGCTCAATAATCTGCTTAATGCCGAGGAAATCGCTGTCCCAGCGGCGGTTATGGAAAACGGAGAGCAGAAGCTGCTTTTCATCCGCCAGGGCAATCAGGTCCCGGGCTTCCTGCATATCCAGGGTGAAAGGCTTATCCACGACCACGTGTTTTCCCGAGTTCAGGGCCAGCGTCGCCAGCGGCGCGTGGGTGGCGTTAGGGGAGGCAATGACCACCAGGTCGACATCAGGATGTTGAATGGCTTCTTCGGGCGTGGCTACCACCAGCACATCCGGAAGATCGCGCTTCACTTTCTCTTCATCACGGGAAGAGACCACCGCCAGCTTGAGCCCGTCCACGGACTGGATCAGCGGGGCATGGAAGGTTTTACCGACAAAACCATACCCGATCAGCGCAATGTTGATTGTTTGAACTTTACTCATGACCTTCTCCACGTTATTGCGCGCACACCGTGACCCGTAATGCGCCAGGGTCCCCAAGCTCAGGCCAGGGACGATCTAAAAAGAGTTGATGAATATCGGTGAGCCCGGAGACCAGATACGGCTCGCAGCGGTTAACTTTCAGGTGATCGGCAACAATCCAGTGCGCATGGCTTGCGGCGAGCATCGCGCGTTTCACCTCGGCATCCGCTTCTTTACCGGCACTCAAACCGAGTTCGGCATGAAGGGCGCACGCACCGAGAATGGCGATATCAGCCCGATAGCGTGACAGCAGAGACAACGTGGCGCTGCCGGCAAACAGGCGCTGCTTCGGGTCCCATTTTCCACCGAGCAGAATAAGCTCAATGTCTTCCCGGTCGCTAAAATGCTGGGCGATATCCAGCGAGGTAGTGATCACGGTGTGAGGCCCCTGCAGATAAGTGGCGACGGCCATCACCGTACTGCCGGCATCCAGAAACAGGGTGGAACCCGGCGGAACCGCCTGCGCAACCTGTTTCCCCAGGCGCTGCTTGGTTTCCGGCAGCAGGGTATTGCGGCCCTTACGATTCATGGCCGAAAGATTCAAAGCAATAGCCCCACCGTGATTCTTCTGGGCAAGCCCCTGATTTTCCAGAACGGTCAGATCCCGACGAACGGTATCCGCCGAAACCTGTAGCTTTTCTGCCAGTTCGGTAATGCTGGCCTGACCTTGTTCACTGAGAATATCAAGGACATAGCGTTGACGTGCGGTTTTGTGCATGGGCAGCAATCCTGCAAAATGTCGCAATAAATCGCATAATACAGCATTTTGACGCAGAAGGAAGGAGTATCGTAAACCAGGTTGATGTTTAATTATTGGAATTATATTAAGCGGATATCATTAAGCCGTTCTGAATGTTAACCACAGTGTTAATGTTATGTTTTAATCAACGATTTGGGTTATGTAACCAATGCATTATCATTAATTGGTGGAATGTGCTGATATGTAATTAATATAAAGCATTTAATTTCTGATTTATGTTTTTTATTGGAATTATTTTCCAACAAATCGATGGCTCTTACTTAAGTTGACACTTCTTTGAAAATCTTTGTGTCTGACCCGCTCAGAAATTAACGCAAAAATGTGCGCAGAGGAGATTAAGAATTTTCCTTAAATTACAGTGTGTTTTGATGTTTCATCTGAAAGGCTACTTTCGGAGTTTTGTCCAGAAACCCCATGTTTTTTCTTATATGTAACACCTCATTAACATTGTGGGTGTAGTGGCCTATACCACATTTTGTTATGCTGCAAATCAACTTATGAAATAAGTAATTTCTTAAATTTAATAAGACAAAGGCGGATCTCATCTCCATCGGAAATGGGTATGGGGAGCTTTACCTGAAATTTAGCGAGGAAGTTAAATAAGATATTTGTCTAATTATCTGTACCTCTTTTTGGGTAATTGCTTGAGTATCACTCAGAGTCAGGGAGATAAAATGACGATATTACGCAAGCCTGTTTCACGCCAATTTATAGCTACGCTGGCGTTAATTTCATTAGCCCTAAATACGGCTTATGCCAATAGTGGCGCGGTAGGTATTGCCCCGATGGCAACGACGACCTTAAAGGAAAGTATTCTTTTCGCTATCGATCGCGATCCGTCAATTAGCCAGCAGGCCGCGCAGTTAGGTATTGGTCAGGCGCAAATAGACGAGGCGCGCAGCGGCTGGATGCCGCAAATAGCGTTGAACGGGAGTACGGGGCATAGCCAGACCACCGATTCCAGCGGTTCGCTGAAGAACTCTGCGGCCTGGGGAGTGAGCCTGACCCAGCTGATATACGATTTTGGCAAGACTAACAATAGCATCAGCCAGTCTTCCGCCCAGCGCGATAGCTACCGCTACCAGCTGATGAGCACGCTTTCTGACGTGGCGGAAAAAACGGCGCTCGGCTACGTGGAGGTCAAACGTTATTCCGACCTGCTACAGGCGGCAAAAGAGAATGTTCAGGCACTGAAAAATGTGGAGCAGCTGGCAAAACTGCGCGCCGATGCGGGCGTGAGTTCCACCTCCGATGAACTCCAGACCCGCACGCGTATTGCCGGCATGCAGGCGACGGTGGCGCAGTATAACGCCGCGTTGAACAGCGCCCGCGCAAGGCTCGCGGTATTAACCGGAATGCAGGCAGATCATTATTCGCCGGTACCCGCAAACCTCGCCGTTGAGCCGGATTCGCTCAACCGCATTGATTATTCGTTAATACCGGCGGTAATGGCCGCGCAGAATATGGAACGTTCGGCCCAGTATGGTGTTGAAACGGCGAAGTCCCAGCACTGGCCAACCCTGAGCCTGAAGGGGGGACGCACGCGTTACGAGTCGGACAACCGCTCATACTGGGACGACCAGATCCAGCTCAATATTGACGCACCGCTTTATCAGGGCGGCGCGGTATCCGCACGCGTGCGTCAGGCTGAGGGCGCCCGAGCGATGGCGTCCTCTCAGGTCGATCAGGCGCGTTTCGACGTGCTGCAAAAGGCCTCCGTCGCGCAAGCTGACTGGACCGGCGCACGGGGAAGAATGGAGGCCGGGAAGCGGCAGCTGGAAAATGCGCTGCGGGCCCGCGAGGTTTATAAAAATGAATACACCCTGAGCAAGCGGAGCATTAATGATTTGCTCAGCGTTGAGCAGGATGTCTGGCAGGCCACGTCGGCGAAAATAATCGCCGAGTATGATGGCTGGAGTTCGGCAATTAATTATGCTTCCGCGGTTGATAATTTAATGCCGCTTATTGGAATAGAGAAAAACGCTGCCGCAAAATTACCCGATTTGAGTTAACAAAAGCTACGCATAGCTGCACGAAATAAGTTTGAAAATAATGGGTGTTTTTTCCCAGGGATAGTTACATCCGTCTGGTGGATATATCCACAGGGATCCGTACACCTGCAAGGAGAGGAATATGAGTAACGTAAAGGTTGTTGATGTCATCATTCGCAAAACGGCGGAGAAAACGAAATTAACCGGCGAAGGAAATCTGTCGGTCTCTATTTCATCGCCTAGCGTGATTGAAATTCAGGGCTCTGCTCAGGACGTGGTGCGTTATGTCCGCCAGGGTAAAGACCTTCTCATTTATATGAAGGACGGCAGTGTTATTCGCTGCAATAACTATTTTGTTGAAGATCCTGAAACCCAACATCAGTCAGAGCTGGTGTTCAACGACGGGCAGGAACTGACTCATCTCTCTTTTGCCGATGCCGGGGAAGCGTCAGGCGTTGCCGCGACTGAATTAACCGCGCAGGCCACACCCATTAGCAGCATTGAACCCTTCCTGGAGCAGGGAAGCGCCCTGAGCGATGCCCCGTGGGGCTGGATTGCAGGGGCGGCGTTAGGCGGCGGTGCTATCGGCGCACTGCTGGCCCACGGCGGTGACGGCGAAACCAAAACGAAAGTCATTGATAACACCAAAGAAGTGGAAAGCGCCACGCCGACCTTCCTGCTGTCGGACAAGGTGGGCGACAAGCAGGGAGTGCTGAGCGCAAACGCCCTCACGGACGATAACGCGCCGACCTTCAGCGGTACCGGTCAGCCGGGCGCGACCATCCAGATTAAAGACGGCACCGGCAGCACCATCGCCAGCGCGATGGTCGGTAAAGACGGCACCTGGACGGTAAAACTCCCGACCCAGGCCGACGGAGAGCACACCTGGTCGGTGGTGCAGATCGACGGCAGTAAAACCACGTCAGCGGGCAACATCACCGTGACCGTTTCTACGTCCGAGGCCACGCTTACGCTGGCGACAACGGCGGGTGACAACGTGATTAACGCCAGCGAACAGTCCGCAGGCTTTACGCTGTCCGGCAGCAGCCAGCATCTGGCGCAGGGAACCGACGTTTCCGTAACGCTGAACGGCAAAACCTACGCCGCTCAGGTGGGAGCAGACGGCGCGTGGAGCGTTAACGTGCCTGCGGTAGACGCGCAGGCGCTCAGCGACGGTACCTGGACCGTCAGCGTCAGCGGCAAAGACGCGGCGGGTAACACCGTGAGCGGAAGCCAGACGATTGGCGTGGATACCGTTGCGCCAACGCTCTCCGTCGATACGCTCGCGCAGGACAACATCATTAATGCCGCTGAGCACAACCAGCCGCTGACGCTGAGTGGTAAAACCAACGCGGAAGCCGGGCAGATTGTGACCGTGACGCTGAACGGCAAAAATTATAACGCCACGGTGGGCAGCGACGGCACCTGGTCCGTCACGCTGGCGGCCAGCGAGGTGCAGGCCCTTAATGAGGGTCACCACAGCCTGACGGTGAACGTCAGCGACAAAGCAGGCAACGGCTCGTCCGTGACCGCGGATTTCACGGTAGATACCAACGCGCCGGTCGTCACCATCAACACCGTCGCGGGCGACGATATCCTCAACACCAGCGAGCAGGGACAGGCGCAGATTATTTCCGGGCAGGCGAGCGGCGCGGCGGCAGGCGATGTCGTCACCGTGACCGTTGGCGGTCAGACCTTCACCGGCGTCGTACAGGCAGACGGCAGCTGGAGCGTGGGCGTTCCTGCCTCCGTCGTCGGCGCGCTGGGTGAGGGCAACCACACCCTTGCCGTCTCCGTCACCGACGCAGCGGGGAACACCGGTAGCGCCACGCACGGCATTGCGCTGAGCGGCAACCCGCCGGAATTTACGATTGACGCCATCAGCCAGGACAACGTGCTGAATGCCCGGGAGGCGATGCAGCCGCTGAGCCTGAGCGGCACCAGCAACCTGCCGGACGGCAGCGCCGTTACCGTGACGCTGAACAACGTCAGCTATCAGGCGACCGTCGAAAACGGTATTTGGGCGGTTCAGGTGCCGGTATCCGACGTCCTGAATCTGGCGAACACCCTCTATAGCGTCAGCGTCAGCGGCACCGACAGCGTGGGTAACAGCGGCTCCGCAGAGGCGAATCTGCTGGTCGATACCGTGCTGCCGAAGGTGATCATTAACACCTTTGCGGGGGATAACCTGGTTAATAACGCCGAAGCGGGCGTGGACCAAACCCTCAGTGGCCGCGTTACCGGCGCGGCGGCGGGCGATACGGTGTCTGTTACCGTTGGCGGTAAGAGTTACAGCGCCACGGTGGGCAGCGATCTGACCTGGAAGGTCACAATCCCTTCAGCGGATCTTCAGGCGTTCGGCGACGGGGATTTGACCTTTACCGCCTCCGTGACCAACGGGCACGGTAATACCGGCACCGGCGAGCGCGATATCAATATCAACGCGGAACTGCCGGGTCTGCGCGTAAACACCATTTCCGGCGATGACGTAATCAACGCCATCGAGCAGCAGCAGGATCTGACCGTCACCGGCGCCAGCACCCATCTGGCCGCAGGTACGCCGATTGTCGTCACCATCAACAACGTCGACTATCAGGCCGTGGTGACCGCCAGCGGCGGCTGGAGCATTGGCGTTCCTGCTGCGGATTTGCAGGCCTGGACGGCCGGAGGTATGACGGTCAGCGTCAGCGCAGAAGATGCCTGGGGCAACACCGTTGCGGCTGAACACCCGATTGAACTCGATCTCAACGCCGTGGCGGTCACCATTGATACCGTCTCCGGCGATGACCTGCTGAACGCGGCAGAAAAAGGGAGCGATTTAACCCTTTCCGGCCAGACGCAGGGCGTGGAGGCAGGGCAAACCGTGGTGGTGAAATTTGCCGACCAGACTTTTACCGCGCAGGTGCAGCAGGATGGCTCCTGGAGCCTGACCGTCCCGGCGAACGCCATGGAAACGCTGATTGACGGGCGGGCGCAGGTAAGCGTCAGCGTGACCAACGTCAGCGGCAACAGCGCGGACGCCTCACGCGTGGTGACCGTCGATACGCAGCCGCCGACCATTACGCTCGATAATCTGACCGACGACAACATCATCAATGCGGCAGAAGCGCAGCAGGATCTGGTGCTCAGCGGCAGCACAACCGCTGAAGCGGGCCAGACGGTCACCGTGACGCTGAACGGCAAAAACTATCAAACTACCGTACAAGCTGACGGCACCTGGACGCTGAACGTGCCTGCCGCCGACGTTGGCGCGCTGGCAGACGGCACTGTCACCGTGACGGCCTCCGTCAGCGACGTGGCAGGTAACAGCAGCAGTGCGGACCGCGTTGGGCTGGTGGATGCCACCGTGCCGCAGGTGACCATTAATGACTTTGTCACCGACACCAACACCGTTAACCAGCTGGCCCATTCTCAGGCGCAGATCCTGAGCGGCTCCGTCACCGGCGCGGCGGCGGGCGATTTGGTCACCATCACTATTAATAACGTGGACTACACCACCGC
This sequence comes from Enterobacter sp. 04-C-12-SI-ECC, assembly GCF_047530715.1. Classification (NCBI taxonomy): domain Bacteria; kingdom Pseudomonadati; phylum Pseudomonadota; class Gammaproteobacteria; order Enterobacterales; family Enterobacteriaceae; genus Enterobacter; species Enterobacter sp. 04-C-12-SI-ECC. Next base: position 29,621 of record NZ_JBLKDI010000030.1, on the reverse strand, counting down.
GGTGGACGCGGCGGGCAACTGGAGCCTCGGCCTGCCTGCATCCGTCGTTCAGGGGCTGACGGACGGCACCTGGACCATTAACGTCTCCGTGACCGATCGCTCCGGCAACACCGGCAGCAGTTCTCTGGATGTGGTGGTGAATACCGTGACGCCTGTTATCGGTATTAACACGCTGGCCGTAGATGACGTGATCAATGCGGCAGAGAAGGGCGAAGATCTGCTGCTTTCCGGTACCAGCAACCAGCCGGAAGGGACCACCATCACCGTAAACCTGAACGGTATCAACTACACCGCCACCACTAACGCCAGCGGCAGCTGGAGCGTCACCGTGCCCGCCTCTGCGGTGAGCGCGCTGGGCGAAGCCAATTACACCGTGACGGCAAGCGTTACCGATAATGTGGGCAACAGCGCCTCAACCTCGCACGATGTGCTGGTGGACAGCGCGTTGCCGGTAGTCACTATCAACACCTTCGCGACCGACAATATCGTCAACGCGGCGGAAGTCACCGCAGGGCAAACCCTGACCGGGAAGGTCTCTAACGCGGCATCGGGCGATACCGTCACGATTATCCTCGGCGGTCAGACATACACCGCTACCGTGCAGGACGATCTCTCATGGAGCCTGCCGTTAACCGAGAGCCAGTTAACCGCGCTCGGCAACGGCGAACTGACCGTATCGGCCAGCGTCACCAACGCACACGGCAACACCGGTTCGTCTTCGCTGGACTTTACCATCGACGCCCAACTGCCGGGCCTGCGTATTGATACCGTGGCGGGTGATGACGTCATTAACGTCATTGAGCACGCTCAGAACCTGATTGTTTCCGGTTCAAGCACCGATCTGGCAGCGGGCAGCACCGTCACGGTGACCATTAACGGTAAGATCTATTCCGCAACCGTACTGGCGGACGGTACCTGGCAGGCGGCGGTTCCGGCAGCGGACGTGTCCCAGTGGGCGGACGGTTCGCTGGATATCAAGGCAAGCGCGCAGGACCCTTCCGGCAACCCGGTGACTATCGGCACCGTCGTGGACGTCGATCTCGCGCCGGTCGCCGTCAGCATCAACAGCGTGACCGCGGACAACGTGCTCAACGCGGCAGAAAAAGGTCAGGATCTGGTGCTTTCCGGCTCCTCCGCAAACGTAGAAGCGGGCCAGACCGTCACCATCACCTTTGCGGGTAAAACCTACACCACGACGGTGAACGCCAACGGCGACTGGACGTACACCGTACCGGCAGCCGATTTGAGCGGACTGAAGGACGGTGACGCCAGCGTGCAGGTCAGCGTGAGCAACCTGAACGGCAACGCGGCGTCGTCTGCGCAGGAGTTCAGCGTCGATACCGCCGCGCCAACGGTGACCATCAATACCATCAGCGGCGATAACATGCTGAACGCGGCTGAGGCAGCGCAGGATCTGACCCTGAGCGGGACGTCCACTGCCGAAGCAGGCCAGACGGTTACCGTAACCTTCAACGGCAACCAGTACACCGCGCAGGTGCAGGCCGACGGCAGCTGGACGCTGGAGGTGCCGGCAGCCGATCTGGCGGGCATCACCGACGGCAGCGCGGCGGTCACGGCGACCGTGTCCGACAAAGCCGGCAACCCGGCCAGCGCGGATGCCTCCGTGCTGGTGGATACCACCGTACCGCAGATTAGTTTCAACATCGTCGCGGGCGACGATATTGTGAATATTGCCGAGCACGGCCAGGCGCTGATCGTCTCCGGCAAGGTCACGGGCGCGCAGGCGGGTGACGTCATTACCGTCACCCTGAACGGCAAAGACTACACCTCGATGCTGGACGCGTCCGGAAGCTGGAGCGTGGGCGTTCCGGCGGCAGACGTGGGCGCGCTGGCTAACGGCGACCAGACGATTACCGCGACCCTCACTGACAAAGCGGGTAACAGCACCACCGCCACGCATGAATTTGACGTCTCCCTGGCCGCGCCGGAGATTGCCATCAATACCCTGGCGATTGACGACGTGATTAACGCGGTCGAGAAAGGCCAGGATCTGCTGATTTCGGGCACCAGCAACCAGCCGGAAGGTACAGCCATCACGGTGATCCTGAATGGCATCAGCTACGCCGCGACCACCAACGCCAGCGGCGGCTGGAGCGTGACCGTTCCGGCGGCGAACGTCTCTGCGCTGGGCGAAGCGAGCTATACCGTCACGGCAAGCGTGACCGATAGCGCAGGCAACGGCGCGAACGCCAGCCATAGCGTGCTGGTCGACAGCGCGTTGCCGCAGGTCACCATTAACGCAATCGCCATCGATGACGTGATTAACGCGGCGGAAGTCGCTTCCGGACAAACCCTGAGCGGGAAGGTGAGCGGCGCGGCGAGCGGTGACACTGTCACCCTTTCAATTGGCGGCAATACGTATACCGCGACGGTTCAGGACGATCTGAGTTGGTCGGTCAACGTGCCGTCCACGGTCTTAACCGCCATCGGTAACGGCGAACTGACGGTGTCAGCCAGCGTCACTAACGGCCACGGCAACACCGGCTTCGGCGAGCGCGACATCACCATCGACGCCAATCTGCCGGGCCTGCGCGTCGATACCGTGGCGGGCGACGACGTGATTAACAGCATTGAGCATGCGCAAAACCTGATTATTACCGGCTCCAGCGACGGCCTGGCAGCGGGCGCGGCGCTGAGCGTGATCGTCAACGGCAAAACCTACGCGGCCACGGTGCTGGCAGACGGTACCTGGACGGCGGCCATTCCGGCGGCAGACGTCAGCGCGTTCGGCGCAGGCACGGTCACCGTGAAGGTCGAGGGAAATAGCGCGGCAGGCAACCCGGTCTCCATCAGCCACGACGTGAAGGTCGATCTGGCGACGGTTGCTATCAGCATTGACGCGATTGCTACCGACGACGTGATTAATGCGGCAGAAAAAGGCGCAGATCTGGTGCTTTCAGGTTCCACCAGCAACGTGGAAGCGAACCAGACGGTTTACATCACGTTCGGCGGCAAGTCCTACACGGCGAAAGTGGATGCCAGCGGCAACTGGACGGCGACCGTGCCGTCGGCAGATCTGGCTGGCCTGAAGGATGGCGACGCCAGCGTGCAGGTGAGCGTCACCAACGTGAACGGCAACAGCGCCTCGGCGGGACGCGAGTACGGCGTGGACGCCACCGCGCCGACGGTCTCCATCGAAATCGTCAGCGACAACAACATCATCAATGCCGCCGAAGCGCAGCAGGATCTGGTCGTCAACGGCGTCTCTAACGCCGAAGCGGGCCAGACCGTGACCGTCACGCTGAACGGCGTGGATTACACCACCACCGTGCAGGCAAACGGCAGCTGGAGCGTGACCGTGCCTTCTGCTGATGTGGGCGCGATTACCGACGGGAACTATACCGTCAGCGCCGCCGTGTCGGACAAAGCGGGCAACCCGGCCTCCGCGGCTCGCGATGTGCTGGTCGATACCACCGTGCCACAGCTGACCATCAACACCGTTTCCGATGACGACGTGATCAACAGCGCCGAGCACGGGCAGGCTCTGATCGTTACCGGCTCAGTGACCGGCGCGGCGGCGGGCGACGTGGTGACCGTCACCATCAATAACAAAGATTACACGGCGACGCTGGATGCGTCCGGCAACTGGAGCGTGGGCGTGCCTGCGACGGACGTCGGTGCCCTGACCGCCGGGGATTACACCATCACCGCGGCGCTGACCGACAAAGCCGGAAACAGCAACAGCTCGACGCGCGAGGTGGAAGTCAACCTGAGCGCGCCGGTGCTGACCATCGACACCGTCTCCGGTGACGATGTGATCAACAGCAGCGAGAAAACGCAGGATCTGACCATCACCGGTACGGCTTCCGGACTGGCGGCGGGCGCGGTGGTGACCGTTATGCTCAACGGCAAAGCCTACAGCGCCACGGTTGAGGCCAACGGCCAATGGTCCACGACGGTTCCGGCGAGCGAAGTGGGGCAGCTGGGTGAAGCGCTTTACACCGTCACTGCCTCCGCAACGGACAGCGTCGGCAACGGCACCAGCACCTCGCACACCGTCAACGTGGAGTCCGTTCTGCCGGGGGTGATTATCAACACCGTCGCCGGTGACGACGTGATTAACGCGGCGGAGCTGGCTGCCGGCCAGACCATTAGCGGTAAGGTGGTGAATGCCGAGGCGGGCAACACCGTGACCGTAACGATTGGCGGCAACAGCTACACCGCAACGGTACAGAGCGATCTGACCTGGTCCGTCGATGTACCGGAATCGGTCCTGACGGCGCTGGGCAACGGCGATCTGACTGTAACCGCCAGCGTGACGAACGGCGTGGGCAACAGCGGCAGCGGCGAGCGTGAGATCGCGATAGACGCCAGCCTGCCGGGTCTGCGCGTGGACACCGTGGCGGGCGACGACGTGATCAACAGCATCGAACACGGACAGAACCTGATTATCACCGGTTCCAGCAATGGCCTGAGCGCAGGCACGGCGCTGACCGTTACCGTCAACGGCAAAACCTATCCCGCGACGGTACTGGCGGACGGTACATGGAGCGCGGCTCTCCCTTCTGCGGACGTAAGTGCCCTGGCAGCGGGCACGGTCACCGTGACCGTTGAGGGCCAGAGCAGCGCGGGCAATCCGGTTTCCATCAGCCACCATGTGACGGTGGATCTGGCGAACGTCGCTATCAGCATCGACGCCATTGCCACCGACGACGTGATTAACGCGGCGGAGAAAGGGGCGGATCTGGAGCTCTCCGGCACCACCTCAAACGTGGAGGAAAATCAAACCGTCACCATCACCTTCGGCGGCAAGAATTACACCGCCACGGTGGACGCGGCGGGTAAGTGGACAGCCACGGTGCCGGCTGCGGATCTGGCGGGCCTGAAGGACGGTGACGCCAGCGTGCAGGTAAGCGTCACTAACGTCAACGGCAACAGCGCCTCTGCGGGCCGCGAGTACAGCGTGGATGCCACCGCGCCATCCGTCACCATTAATACGATGGCGACCGACGACATTCTGAACGCCACGGAAGCGCAGTCTGACCTGGCGATTTCCGGCAGCAGCACCGCCGAAGCGGGCCAGACCGTGACCGTGACGCTGAACGGCAAAGACTACACCACAACCGTCGGCGCGGACGGCAGCTGGACGCTGAACGTTCCGGCGGCGGATCTGGCGGCGCTTAATGACGGCAGCGTCACCGTTACCGCGAGCGTGAGCGACAAGGCGGGAAACCCGGCATCCGTAAACCATAACCTGACGGTGGACGTGACCGTACCTGCGGTCACCATCAACGCCGTGGCGGGCGACGACGTGATTAACGTCGCCGAGCACGGTCAGGCGCAGATTATCAGCGGCACCGCCACCGGCGCGGCAGCGGGCGATAAGGTCACCGTGACCATCGGCGGCCAGACTTACACCACCGTGCTGGACGCGGCGGGCAACTGGAGCGTGGGCGTCCCGGCGAGCGTGATTTCTGGCCTCAGCGACGGCACCGTGACCGTCACTGCGTCTGTTACCGACGCGGCGGGCAACACCGGCAGCGGCACCCATAACGTGACCGTCGATACCGGGCTGCCGTCCGTGGGCTTTAACGCCATCAGCGGCGATAACGTTCTGAATGCGGTGGAAAAAGGACAGGATCTGAGCGTCAGCGGCACCAGCGCCAACCTGGCGGAAGGCACCCTGGTGACCGTGACCCTGAACGGTAAAAACTACACCGCAACGACCGCTGCGGACGGCACCTGGAGCCTGACGGTTCCGGCTGCGGATCTGGTCGGTCTCGGTCAGGCCAGTTACACCCTCAATGCGGCCGCCACCAACGGCGTGGGCAACAGCGTGAGCAGCGCTGCGAACCTGCTGGTCGACACCGCGCTGCCGACCGTCACCATCAACACCGTGGCGGGCGATAACGTTATCAACGCGGCGGAAGTGGCGGCAGGCCAGACCCTGAGCGGTACCGTGGCGAATGCCGAAGCGGGCAACACCGTAACCGTGACCGTTGGCGGCAACAGCTATACCGCAACGGTGCAGAACGATCTGAGCTGGTCCGTGAACGTGCCGTCTGATGTGCTGACCGCACTCGGCAACGGCAGCCTGAGCGTGACGGCAACCGTCACCAACGGCCACGGCAACATCGGCAGCGGCGAGCGTGAGATCGCGATCGACGCTAACCTGCCGGGCCTGCGCGTGAATACCGTGGCGGGCGACGACGTGGTCAACAGCATTGAGCATGCGCAGAACCTGATCGTCACCGGCTCCAGCGACGGGCTGGCGGCGGGCACTACGCTGACCGTTACCGTGAACGGCAAAGACTATGCGGCGACGGTGCTGGCGGACGGCACCTGGAGCGCGGCGGTTCCGTCTGCGGACGTGAGCGCGTGGCCGGAAGGCACCGTGAAAATCAGCGTTACCGGCGACAGCGCGGCGGGTAACCCGATTACCATCAGCCACGACGTGACCGTCGATCTGGCTACCGTTGCCATCAGCATCAACGCCATTGCCACCGACGACGTGATCAGCGCGGCGGAGAAAGGGGCGGATCTGGTGCTGTCCGGCGCGACCACCAACGTGGAAGCCGGGCAGACCGTCACCCTGAGCCTGAACGGTAAAATCTACACCACTACTGTAGAAGCAGACGGCAACTGGACCTATACCGTGCCGGCTGCGGATCTGGCGGGCCTGAAGGACGGTGACGCCAGCGTGCAGGTAAGCGTCACCAACGTCAACGGCAACAGCGCCTCTGCGGGCCGCGAGTACAGCGTGGATGCCACCGCGCCATCCGTTACCATTAATACGATGGCGACTGACGACATCCTGAACGCCACGGAAGCGCAGTCTGACCTGACGGTTTCCGGCACCAGCACCGCCGAAGCGGGCCAGACCGTGACCGTGTCGCTGAACGGCAAGGACTACACCACAACCGTCGGCGCGGACGGCAGCTGGACGCTGGACGTTCCGGCGGCGGATCTGGCGTCGCTCAGCGACGGCAGCGTCACCATTACCGCATCGGTCAGTGACAAGGCGGGCAACCCGGCATCCGTAAACCATAACCTGACGGTGGACGTGACCGTCCCTGCAGTCACCATCAACGCCGTGGCGGGCGACGACGTGATTAACGTCGCCGAGCACGGTCAGGCGCAGATTATCAGCGGCACCGCCACCGGCGCGGCAGCGGGCGATAAGGTCACCGTGACCATCGGCGGCCAGACTTACACCACCGTGCTGGACGCAGCAGGTAACTGGAGCGTGGGCGTCCCGGCCAGCGTGATTTCCGGCCTCAGCGACGGCACCGTGACCGTCATTGCGTCTGTTACCGACGCGGCGGGCAACACCGGCAGCGGCAGCCATAACGTCACCGTGGACACCGGGCTGCCGTCCGTGGGCTTTAACGCCATCAGCGGCGATAACGTCCTGAACGCGGTGGAAAAAGGTCAGGAACTAAGCGTCAGCGGCACCAGCGCCAACCTCGCGGAAGGCACCCTCGTGACCGTGACCCTCAACGGAAAAAGCTACACTGCAACGACCGCCGCAGACGGCACCTGGAGCCTGACGGTTCCGACGGCGGATCTGGCGGGTCTGGGCGAAGCGAATTACACCCTGAGCGCAGCCGCGACCAACGGCGTGGGCAATAGCGTCAGCAATACGGCGAACCTGCTGGTCGACACCGCGCTGCCGACCGTCACCATCAACACCGTGGCGGGTGATAACGTCATCAACGCGGCAGAAGTGGCGGCAGGCCAGACCATCACCGGTAAGGTGGCGAACGCGGAAGCCGGTAACACGGTGACGGTGAACATCGGCGGCAACAGCTACACCGCGACGGTGCAGAGCGATCTGACCTGGTCCGTGAGCGTGCCGGAGTCCGTCCTGACGGCCTTGGGCAACGGCGATTTGACTGTGTCGGCGACCGTCACCAACGGCCACGGTAATACCGGCGCGGGCGAGCGCGAAATCGTTATAGACGCCAGCCTGCCGGGACTGCGTATTAATACCGTGGCGGGCGATGATGTGATCAACAGCATCGAGCACGGACAGAACCTGATCGTCACCGGTTCCAGCGACGGGCTGGCGGCGGGCACCACGCTCACCGTGACCGTTAACGGCAAAACCTATGCGGCCTCCGTGCTGGCGAACGGTACCTGGAGCGCGGCGATCCCGGCCGCAGACGTGGGTGCCCTGGCAGCAGGCGCGGTGACCGTCACCGTGGCAGGCCAGAGCAGCGCGGGCAACCCGGTCTCCATCAGTCACGACGTCACCGTCGATCTGGCGGCCGTGGCGATCAGCATCGATGCGATCGCCACCGACGACGTGATTAACGCGGCGGAGAAAGGCGCGGATCTGGTGCTCTCGGGCAGCACCTCGAACGTGGAGGAAAACCAGACCGTCACAATCGCCTTCGGCGGCAAAACCTACACCGCGAAAGTGGATGCCGACGGCAACTGGACGGCCACCGTGCCTTCCGCGGATCTCGCGGGCCTGAAGGACGGCGACGCCAGCGTGCAGGTGAGCGTCACCAACGTGCACGGCAACAGCGCGACGGCAGGCCGCGAGTACAGCGTGGATGCGACCGCGCCGACCGTGACGATTGATACGGTGGCAGGTGATAACGTGATTAACGGCAGCGAAGCGGCTGCGGGCGTGACCATCTCCGGCACCACCACGGCGGAAGCCGGGCAGACGGTCACCGTGACGCTGGGCGGCAAGAGCTATAGCGCTCAGGTGCAGCAGGGCGGTATCTGGAGCGTCAACGTACCGGGCACTGACCTCTCCGCACTGGCCGATAACGGTTACACCCTGCAGGTCAGCGTGAGCGACGCCGCGGGTAACCCGGGCAGCGCGGGCAAAGCGATTACGCTTGATACCACACCGCCGTCCGTCAGCTTTAAGGCTGTGGCGGGCGATGACGTCATCAACAGCGTGGAGCACGGGCAGGCGCAGATCGTGAGCGGAACGGCAACCGGCGCGAGCGTCGGCGATAAGCTGGTCATCACCATCGGTTCAAACCAGTACACCACCACCGTTGACGCCAGCGGCAACTGGAGCGTGGGCGTTCCGGCCAGCGTGATTTCTGCCCTGACCGACGGCACCGTGACCATTAGCGCGACCATTACCGACAGCGCGGGCAACAGCAGCACCCAGACCCACGATGTGGTGGTGAATACGGCTTCCGTGGCGCTGACGGTGAACACCCTCAGCGGTGACGACGTCATCAACGCGGCAGAAGCGGGTAGTTCGCTGGTGATTAACGGCTCCAGCGCCCAGTTCGCCAGCGGGACGCAGGTCACCGTGACGCTGAACGGCAAGACCTATACGGCCACCATCAAGAACGACGGCAGCTGGACGACCACCGTTCCGGCCGCTGACGTGGGTGCCCTGGCCGATGGCGCGAGCTATCAGGTATCCGTGTCGGCGCAGGACAGCGCGGGCAACAGCGCCTCGGCGACGCACGGCATCAGCGTGGATACCACCGCGCCTGTCGTGAGCATTGCGACACTGTCGGGTGACGACATGCTGAACGCGCTGGAAGCGCAGCAGCCGCTGACGGTACACGGATCGTCCAGCGCGGAGGCGGGCCAGACCGTCACCGTGACGCTGGGCGGCAAAACCTACACTGCGCTGGTGGGCAGCGACGGCACCTGGACGCTCGATGTGCCGGCGGCAGATCTGGCTATCCTGAGCCAGGGGGCGCTGACGGTCACCGCGTCGGTCAACGACAAAGCCGGTAACGGCGGCCAGACCACGCACACCTTAACGGTGGATACCGCTGCGCCGACCGTGACCATCAGCACCGTGGCGGATGACGATATCGTCAACAACGCGGAGCAGCTGGCGGGTCAGACCATCCGCGGCACCACCACGGCAGAACAGGGCCAGACGGTGACCGTTTCCTTCAGCGGGCACAGCTATCAGGCGACCGTCGGGGCGGACGGAACGTGGTCGGTCTTCGTGCCGGGGCGTGATTTCCTCGGCCTGAGCGACGGGGATTACACCATTACCGCGTCGGTAAGCGACAGGGCGGGCAATCCGGGTAGCGCAACGCATGACGTGACGCTGAACGGCGATGTCCCAACCATCACCATTAACACCTTCGCGCAGGACGATATCGTCAACGCGGCCGAACACGGCACGCCGCTGGTCGTCAGCGGCACCACCGACGCGCCTGCGGGCCAGACGGTGACCATCACCCTGAACGGCAAAACCTACGCGGCGACCGTGCAGAATGACGGCACCTGGAGCTACACGGTGGGCAGCGCAGACGTCACCGCGCTGGCAGACGGCGGTTCGTACGTGATTAAGGCGCAGGTCAGCAACGCCATCGGCAACAGCGGCAGCGATAACCACACCGTCACCGTCGATCTCACCGCGCCGTCGATGGGCATCAGCATTGATTCGCTGCAAAACGACACCGGCCTGAGCGCGACGGATTTCATCACCAACGATAAGCAGGTAGTGGTCAACGGCTCCCTGACCGCGCAGCTCGGCAATAACGAGAAGGCGCAGATCAGCCTCGACGGCGGCACCACCTGGATTGACCTGACGGTGACCGGCACCACGTGGCGCTACACCGATGGCCGCACCCTGACGGACGGTACGTATCAGTACCAGGTGCGGGTGATCGATAGCGCGGGCAACGTGGGGGCAACGGACAGCCAGGACGTGGTAATTGATCTGACGAAGCCTGCGGCAACGACCATTACCGTGGATTCCGTCACCCAGGATACCGGCCTGTCCGGCAGCGACTTTATCACCAGCGACAACCAGATCAGCCTGAAAGGGACGCTCGGCGCGGCGCTGGGCAGCGGCGACCACGCGCAGATCAGCCTCGACGGCGGCGTGACCTGGACCGACGTCAGCGTGAGCGGTCTGACCTGGACCTACGTGGACGGTCGTACGCTGGCCGACGGGGATTACAACTACCAGCTGCGCGTGATTGACGACGCGGGCAACATCAGCGCCACCGCCAGCCAGGTCGTGACGATTGATACGGTTGCGCCGGACGCCAGCAAAACGATCGCTATCGACAGCATCAGCGACGATACCGGCCTGAGCAGCAGCGACTTTATCACCAACGATACGTCCCTGACGCTGCACGGCTCGCTCGGCGCGACGCTGGCCGACGGCGAGTATGCCCAGATCAGCATCGACGGCGGCGTCACCTGGCAGAACGTGATTGTCACCGGCAACAGCTGGTACTACGTAGACGGACGTACGCTGGGTAACCAGACCTATGACTACTACGTGCGCGTGGTGGATGCGGCGGGCAACGTGGGCGCCAGCGCCCATCAGCAGGTGACCGTCGATACGGTCGCCCCGGATGCGGCGATTACGGTGACGGTGGATAACATCACCGTGGATACTGGCTTCGACAATAACGACTTCCTGACCAGTTCGACCTCGTACACGCTGCATGGCACGCTTGGCGCAGAGTTAGGGGCGGGTGAGTACGTGCAGGTGAGCATGGACGGCGGCAGCACCTGGGTGTATGCCACGGTAAGCGGTACCCAGTGGCGCTATAACGACACGCGCACTCTGGCCGACGGGGATTACAGCTATCAGGTGCGGGTAGTCGATCAGGCGGGCAACGTCGGTGCCACTACCACCCAGACCGTGACGGTGGATACCCAGGCGCCGCAGTACGGCATCACCATCGACAGCATCAGCGATGATACCGGGCAGTCCGGGAGTGATTTCATCACTATGGACACCACCCTGACCATCAACGGCTCGCTGGGCAGCGCGCTGGCGAGCGACGAGAGGGTGCAGATCAGCCTCGACGGCGGAAACACCTGGATTGATGCCACGGTCACCAACCAGCGCTGGAGCTACACCGATACCCGCGTTCTGCCTGACGGAGACTACACCTGGCAGGTGCGGATTATCGACCAGGCGGGCAACGTCGGCTCCACCGCCTCTCAGGTGGTGACGGTGGACACCACGCCGCCAGCTACGGTAGGCACGGTAGTGAGCTATACCGACGGTGAAGGCGAGCGTCAGGGCACCTTTGGCAGTGCGGTAGCCACGGACGATAACGCGCCGCTGATCAACGGTACGCTCAACCGCGCTCCTGAAGACGGCGAGATCGTCCAGCTATACCGCGACGGCGTTCTGCTCGGTCAGGTGACCATGAACGGCAGCGCAAGCTGGTCCTTCCAGGATAACGGCCTGAGCGATGGCAACCACACGTACATCGTGCGTGTGACCGACAAAGCCGGTAACTACACGGAATCTGACGGCTTCGTGCTGAACGTTGATACCAGTATCCCGACCACCACGGCGGCGATTACCGCCCAGACCACGTCGGATACCACCCCAATCGTCAGCGGTACCGTCTCCGCCGACCTGGTGAACGGTGAATACCTGGTGGTGACGGTGAACGGGAAAACCTACACCTCCCAGACGGGTGGTGCCGTGGTAGTCGACCCGGATCACAATACCTGGTACCTGCAGATCCCGGACGGCGATGCCCTGAGCGTGGCGGGCTACAGCGTGACGGCGCAGGTGAAGAGCAGCGCGGGGAACGGCAATACCACCGGTACGGCGACCGGCAGCCTGGTGATTGATACCACCTCGGTGAATACCGACTGGGCGACCACGGCGGGGAACAGCAACAACTCCACCATGACCCTCGGCATGAACAGCAGCGGTCTGTGGAATATCATTGCGAACACTCAGGCTTATTCCAGCAGCGATAGCTCGACCTATGCCGGCAATACGCTGACCAACACCCGCGGCTACTACGTGGTGAGCCAGACCGCCGCCGACTTTGACCGTAACGGCACGCAGGATATCTTCGCGACCGAGAATACCTACGCCGGGTCTACTCAGGTGATGTGGACCTACGATGGCAGCACCTATAACGCCAGCCAGCTGGCGATGGGGACCACCATCTGGTACGGCGGCGTGATTGCGTACGATAAAACCGGCGATGGCTATCTGGATCTGGCCTACGGCGATGCCGGTATGGACTCACTGACCTACCTGGTGAACAACAACGGCGTTCTGTCGCCGGACGGCACCGGCGGGGAGGGCGGTTTCTACGGCCAGTTCGACTCCGGGCGTGAAATCTCCGGCGTTGACCTGAACAACGACGGTACGGTGGATATTGTCCAGCACACCAACCGCAGCGGCGCGTACTCGTTAACCGTGATCAACAACAACGGCAACGGCACGCTCTCCATCGGCCAGAACCTGACCAACGTGTTTGTGGTAAACGCCGCGAATACCACCACGGCGGCGTCCATGACGTGGGCGGATTTCAACGGCGATGGCTACATGGATCTGTACCTGGGCAGCAGCTACAACAACAACGGCGGGGTGATCTACTACAACGACGGTACCGGGAAGCTCTCGACCACCAAGAGCGCGGTGGAAGCCTCTAACGCCACGGCGGGGTATCTCTCGGTGGCGGTGGACTGGAACGGGGACGGGCAGATGGACATCATCAAGCTCAGCACCTACGGCGGTTCACAGACGGCGACGCTGTTCACCAACAACGGCTACGGTTCCAGCTGGACCGCCAGCCAGCTTAAAACTGGCCTGGCCTACGCCACCGGCGTGGCGGCAGTGGACTACAACTGGGACGGCGCGAAGGATCTGCTGGTGTCGCAGCAGAACGGCAAGGTGGTGCTGGTGCAAAACAGCGCCAAAATTGCTGACGGTACCGCGATGCACCTGCACATTGTCGACAGCGAGGGCATCAACGCCTTCTACGGCAACACGGTCAATCTGTACAACGCCGCGGGCGTGTTGGTGGCGTCGCAGATCATCAACGCCCAGTCTGGTATTGGTTCGAACGATACCTCTGCGCTGGTGAGCTTCTACGGGCTGGATCCGAATGAAACCTATTCGGCCGAGATCCTGAAGATCACCAACGGTGTGTCGGATAACGTCACCTGGAGCGGTCTGGAGGCGGGCAACGGCAAAGAGGGCTACGTCCTGACGGCCGAAGCGGCCGCCGGCGGCCACAGCGGGACCCTCACCGGGACCGGGTATAACGACACCTTTATCGCAGAAGATGGCACCTATACCTACAACGGCTCCGGCGGCTGGAATACCCATTCCGACTACGACACCTGGAGCAACACCGGCGGGATGGACGTGGTGGATTACCGCAATGCGACCTCCGGCGTAACCGTTGATTTGCGTCTCTCTACCGCGCAGGACACCGGGTTCGGTACGTCACGACTGCTCAACATTGAGGGCATCAACGGCTCGAACTTCGACGACGTCATTACCGGCAACAGCGGTGATAACCAGTTCGAAGGCCGCGGCGGGAACGACACCTTCAACATCGGCAGCGGCGGTCACGATACGTTGCTCTACAAGCTGATCAACGCGTCGGACGCGACGGGTGGTAACGGTCACGACGTGGTGAACGGCTTCACCGTCGGCACCTGGGAAGGGACCGCGGACACGGACCGTATTGATCTGCGCGATCTGCTCTCCGGTAGCGGCTATACCGGCACGGGCTCGGCGAGCTATGTGAACGGCGTGGCCACGCTGGACAGCAGCGCGGGCAACATCACCGATTACGTCCGCGTGGTGCAGAACGGCAGCAATACCGAAATCCAGGTGGATCTGGACGGTACCGGCGGCCAGTTCTCGCCAACCACCCTGGTGACGCTGAACGGCGTGCAGACGGACTTGGCAACGCTGCTGGCGAATCATCAGCTGTTAATTGCGTAAACCAACGCCGCGGGGAGCAATCCTCGCGGCCTTTTGGCGTTTCTTTACACGAATGGCGTTAACCCGGAGATTATGAAGACACATCCACAGTACGAACCCTGGCTGCAGGGCATGCTCATCATCGCGAAGCACTACCGGCTGGACTTTTCGGTGGAGCACGTTCGGGTCACGATTAACCATGAAAGTCAGTCTCCGCGCCAGCTGGTGCTGGAGGAGATGGCGCGCCAGCTAGGGCTGGGAATGCGCGTGGCGACGGATGCAGCATCTCTCGATCCGTGGCGCCTGCCGCTGCTGGCGGAATTCACTGGCGGTCAAATCGCGGTCATTAACCGCATGGACAACGAAGGCAACGTCAGCCTGCAGTTCAGCGGCGACGGCGGGCTGGAGACGACGCTAACGCGGGACGCGCTCGGCTCACGGTTGAAAACGCTGCTGGTGCTGCGCCCGCTTGAGTCCACGCCGGATGCCCGCGTGGACGACTACATCAAACCGTATGAGAAAAACTGGTTCTGGCAGCTGGCGCTGAAGGACTGGCGCCGCTACAGCGACATCATGCTGGTGGCGCTGGTCGCTAACGTGCTGGCGCTCTCCGGTATGGTTTTCTCCATGCAGGTGTACGACAGGGTGGTACCGTCGCAGTCGGAGGCCACGCTGTGGGTTCTGTTTGGCGGCGTCATGCTCGCCATCGTGTTTGAATTCATCATGCGCATGCTGCGCGTGCATATTTCGGACGTGGTGGGGAAACGCGCCGACCTGCGCATCTCAGAACGCGTCTTTGCCCACGCGCTGCGGATTAAAAACGGGGCGCGCTCCAAATCGACCGGATCGTTTATCGCCCAGATCCGCGAGCTGGAGTCGGTGCGCGAGCTCATCACCAGCACCACCATTGCGGCGATCTCCGACCTGCCGTTCTTCCTGCTGTTCGTCTTTATTCTGTGGATGATTGGCGGCCCACTGGTGCTGGTGGTCCTGCTCGCCGTGCCGCTGCTGCTCATTCCGGGCCTGCTGGTGCAGCGCCCGCTGGGGAAACTCTCCAGCGAAGGGATGCGTGAATCCGCCATTCGTAACGCGACGCTGGTGGAGGCGGTGCAGGGTATTGAAGACATCAAGCTGATGCGCGCCGAGCAGCGTTTCCAGAACCAGTGGAACAACACCAACGACGTGGCCGCCAGCGTCGGCATGAAGCAGCGCTGGCTGACGGGGCTGCTGTTGACCTGGACCCAGGAGGTGCAGTCCATCGTCTATGCGGTAGTCCTGCTGGTGGGCTGTTACCTGGTCATCAGTGGCGACATGACCACCGGTGCGCTGGTGGGAACCTCGATTCTGGCATCGCGTACCATCGCGCCGCTGTCGCAGATCTCTGGCGTGCTCTCGCGCTGGCAGTCGGCAAAAGTGGCCCGCAAGGGGCTGGACGACCTGATGCAGCGCCCGATTGACGATCCGCAGCACGGCAAGAAGGTGCACAAAGCGCACCTGCGCGGGGATTACCGGCTGGAAGACGTCGGCTTCTACTATGACGAAGAAGAGAAACTCACCGTGCTGAACATCGGCAAACTGCACATTCGCGCCGGTGAGCGCGTGGCGGTGCTCGGGCGTAACGGCTCCGGTAAAAGCACGCTGCTGCAGCTTCTGGCGGGCATGCAGGAGCCGCAGCAGGGGAGCATTCTGCTGGACGATATTGCTCTCAATCATCTGGACCCGGCCGACCTGCGTCGCGACATGCAGCTGCTCAGCCAGCAGGCGCGGCTGTTCTTCGGCTCCGTGCGTGACAATATCCTGATGGGCAATCCGCTGGCGACAGACGAGGAAATCCATCAGGCGCTGGTCAACAGCGGCGCGCTGGAGTTTGTGCGCAAACAGAAAATGGGGCTGAACTATATCATCAACGAAGGGGGAGCCGGGCTTTCAGGCGGACAGCGTCAGGCGCTGCTGCTGGCCCGCGCGCTGATCACTGCCCCGAATATCCTGCTGCTGGATGAGCCTACCGCCTGGCTGGACGAGATGAGCGAGAAGCAGTTTATTCAGCATCTTCACAAATGGCTGGGCAAGCGCCGGACGCTGGTGGTAGCAACGCATCGCCTGCCGATTCTGGATTTGGTCGACCGCATTATTGTACTGGAAAACGGCAAGGTGGTGATGGACGGCCCGCGCGACGCGATCCTGCATCAGCACGGGCTGGCGCCGCAAAAGGCGGCACAGCGCACCGTGACTATGAAGCCGGCGGCTGTAGCAGAGGAGGGTGCGGCATGAACGATTTCTCCCGTTATAACAGCCGTCTGAAAGAGCCGCGCCTGCCGCGATCCTCGCTGGTGGCATGGTCGCTGTTTGCCCTGCTGGCGGTGTTTATCGCCTGGGCGAGCCTGTTCCAGCTGGACGAAGTCACGACCGGCAGCGGCAAGGTGATCCCGTCTTCCCATGAGCAGGTGATTCAGTCCCTGGAAGGGGGGATTATCCACAGCCTGCTGGTGCGCGAAGGCGATATCGTTGAGCGCGGTCAGCAGCTGGCACAGCTTGACCGGACTAAAACCGAGTCCAGCGTGCTGGAGAGCGAGTCTCGTCTGAACGCGGCGCTGGCAACGGCTGCGCGACTGAAGGCCGAAGTTAACGACACGGAACTCGCGTTTCCCGAGGAGCTGGACGATGACGTTGAGCTGGTCAAACAGGAAACGGCGCTCTATCAGTCCCGTCGCGAGAGCCTTGAAAAAGGGCTGGCCGGCTTACGTCAGGGCGCCGAGCTGGTGCAGCGCGAGCTGTCGTTGACCCGTCCGCTGGTGACCCAGGGGGCGGCCAGCAAGGTTGAGGTGTTACGTCTTGAGCGTCAAAAAAATGAGCTTGAGAATAAAATCACCGAGATGAAAAATCAGTATTACGTCCGCGCCCGTGAAGAGCTGGCGAAAGCCAACGCGGAGATTGAAGCCCAGCGTTCGGTGATGAAAGGGCGTGAGGACTCCCTGACCCGGCTGACCTTCAACGCGCCGGTACGTGGGATTGTGAAGGATATTGACGTGACGACCGTGGGCGGCGTTATTCCCCCGAACGGCAAGCTGATGAGCCTGGTCCCGCTGGACGACCAGATGGTGGTTGAGGCGAAAATCTCGCCGCGCGATGTCGCGTTTATCCACCCCGGCCAGAAAGCGCTGGTGAAAATTACGGCCTATGACTACTCCATCTATGGCGGGCTGGAGGGCGAGGTGACCATGATTTCGCCGGACACCCTGCAGGACGAGGTGAAAAGAGATGTCTACTACTACCGCGTATATATCCGCACCGACAGTAACCACCTGACCAATAAGCAGGGCAAAGACTTTCCGGTCTTTCCAGGGATGATTGCAACGGTAGATATTAAAACCGGCAGCAAAACCATCCTGGATTATCTGTTGAAACCGCTGAACAAGGCAAAAGAGGCGCTGCGCGAAAGATAAAGATTGGCGTTCGGGATACCGAACGCCATTTGTATTATACCGTTGACGTTACGTTGTTTGGGTGGCGTCGCTCCTTCGGCACCACGTTAATGTAATGAGTAACATAGGCGAAATATAATCCGGCATAGTTTTCGACCAGTTCGAAAAACGCCGGATACACCGACAGGCGACCGTCACCGCGATCTTTAAGATAACCTGCCTCATGCGCCGATTTGATAATCCGGTTGACGTGGATCCGGGAGACAAAGAATTCTTTAGCGAGCGTGCTGGCGGAGTATTGAATAACCGCGCCGTGGGCGGATTTGTTTTTTATGGCCTGCAGGTAAAGATACAGCATAATCATGCGGCCTCCATCCTTATCAATAAATAACCCCACTTCCGGTAAAACTTTTCTGAACGTTAATCCCCGAAAAAGATATTCTGCCGCGCGGCGGAAGAAATTATTTCTCAATGTGTCATTATCCAGCAGGTTAACATCAATATTAAACGTCGGGTAAAGAATGCTGACGGGTAAAAATGCACCGGACATATAGCGTTTGAGTTCATTCAATCCTTTTTCGGTTGGGGCAATTCTCGTTTTTCGCCGGTCTTCCGTACAGCGCCAGGTCCTGATGCGTCCCGTGGTTCTGAGTAACGTAATGATCGCAATAACGCTGTTGGGGCTGGCTATTTTATAGCGGGAACATAACTCTTTTATCTCTGAGACGGATTCGGCCTGATTGCCAAATATAAAACAACACATGGAAAGAATAATGTTAAACCGTGATTCCTGAAGCATTGTCTTGTAGAACAAGGGTTGTTTTTTGTAGATGGCGTCATTGATTGTGTAGTGCTCTAATATTGCCTCACTAAACCGCGGGTTGCTTTTTATAACATCCCTTCGATGTAGCAAGGCCCTGGATGAGATGTGATTATCCATAGCATTTTTCTCGTATTTGATGAGCCGATAGATGAAGTATCCAGCCTTCTTTTTCGGAATTTTCATTATACCTGAGAAAAAGTGGCTTGCGGTCGGTATTTTAAAAGAAATATAGAGTTATATTTATGTGTGGAAAAAAAAGGTGATTAACGCAAAGATGTTACAGTGCATGGCGTTGATAACAGTATCTTAACTTGATGGTGTATTGTAAAATTATTATACACACCGCTGTTGGTTTACATACTCATAATAATAATGGCGCTTTCGTGCCCAGGAGCAGGTTATGATCCACCCAATTTCTCTCAGGAATGATGCGCGCAACGAGCAAAGATTTGTCATTTCAACCTGCGGCTTTACGTTTCAGGGATATCACCTGCTGCTCAAAAAGTACGGCATAGAGACTGCGCATATTCACTTTGATGGAGATGAGTTATCTGATCCTGACAAGGAAAATATCCTTATTCATCAAAACGCTCACATCGTAGTGTTCTTGGGAAAAGGTACGGTAGCTCTCCTGGAGAGCCTGACGCGACTGGCATCCGTACTCAATTCACTTCCTGTTATTCGTCGTGTTACCCTGTATGGTGATATACCGGACAGCTGGCTGTATCGAACCCTGGGTAGTCTTCTAAATAACAGTCATCAATTATCATTGATTCGCATAGCCAGCGTATCTGATGTAATAACCTGTTTCCACACCCACAATAATGGCTTTAAGGACCGCTCGCGCTTATTACGCGATTACTATCTGGACTGTTCTTCGTCAGAAAAGCTCAAATGGCTGACAAGAAGAGAGGTTGATGTTTTATTGAACTTCTATCGCGGCATGTCTATAAAAGACCAGTGCGACAAACTGAGGCTTTCTAATAAAACGGTTTACACCCATCGTAAAGAAGGTCTGCAGAAATTACATTGTATTAAGCGATGGTTGAATGAACCGCGCAATGTAAAAGTGGAAAGGCGGATTAAAAGCCAAAATCAAAGAGTGGACTTCACGGATAAAGAAGCGGAAGTTTTTAATGCGCTGGTGAAAAGGGAGATATTTCCCGCCTACCAGATCATTACCGATCGTGACAAGAAAGGAGTGGGGTTTGAGATACTTATTCGCTGGAATAAGAACGGTAAAATAGTCAAGCCAGCCCGTTTTCTGAATGAAATCGCTAATTATGAAGTATGGCTAAAGATTACGGCTATGGTGATCCACGCCGCCGTGTCCGGGATTAATAAATATAACGGTAAATTCTATTTTTCCGTTAATATTCCGCCTCGCCTGGCGTCCGGGAACGCGCTGCCAGAGATGGCCAGGAAAGCCATCGGCATGCTGCTTAACCCCCAGTGGGCAGAAAAGCTGGTCTTTGAATTCGCGGAAGATATTGATGTAACGAAAGATAAAAGCATCCCAGAAACCATGCGGCACCTGCGTAATACGGGGTGCAGACTGTTTCTTGACGACTGCTTCTCAAGCCATCATGCCATGTTCCCCGTGAGGCAGGTGCATTTTGATGGGCTGAAACTGGATCGGGACATCGTCGATCATTTTGTGGCGAACGACAACGATTATAATCTGATTAAAGCGATACAGATTTACAGCGACATGACCGGAACAGCTTGCATTGCAGAGGGCGTTGACAGTGAGGAGAAGTTTGAAAAATTAGTCGAGCTGGGTGTGAAAAACTTTCAGGGATATTATCTCTCACGCGCCGTGAAAGAGGAGGAATTAGACCGCATGGTGAGATTGTTCAGCTAAAAATAAAGCCCCGAAGGGCCTTGTTTATTTGCGTCCCAGCAACAGACCAAGCACAATACCGACCGCACCCGCGGCGATAAGACCGGTGAGCGGGTTATTTCTGACCGCTTCAGTCACGTCAGAGACAGCATCGCTGGCCTGTGCGGCATATTTTTTCGCAGCACCTTTTACCTGATGCTTCGGTGAATCAACGAATTCACCGAACTGCTGCTGGGCTGAACCTGAAAGTTCATCAAATTTATTTTTTGCTTTATCTTCAGCAAACTGGGTGTTTTTATCAGTACCGAAATCAGACATTTTTGCCTCCTTTTGTTGATAGTTAAAGGATAGCCTCTCTTTGAAAAGATGAGAGGCGGAACGCTAAATTTCGGAGGGAATTGGCCGGTTTTCAGATATATCTACACCAGAAGAGGGCGTTATTTTTCGTTCTCATCCTGGCCGTAATACAGTTTGCCAATGCGGATAAGCGGGCGGCCCTGCGACTTGCGGTGCAGGTTGCTGTCCCGAAGGGAATACACGCAGCCGCAATATTCCTGCTGGTAAAACTGTTCCCGCTTGCTGATCTCAATCATGCGTGATGAGCCGCCCTGTTTGCGCCAGTTGTAGTCCCAGTAGACCATCCCCGGATAGCGCGCTGCCGCACGCTGGCCACAGTCATTGATCTGCTGCATATTCTTCCAGCGAGAGATCCCCAGCGAGCTGCTGATAACGCTGAAACCATTTTCCGCCGCGTAGAGCGCCGTTCGCTCGAAGCGCATATCGAAGCACATGGTGCAGCGGACGCCGCGCTCGGGCTCCCACTCCATGCCTTTTGCACGCTCGAACCAGTTATCGGTATCGTAATCGGCATCAACAAACGGCACGCCGTGTTTTTCTGCAAAACGAATGTTTTCTTCCTTACGGATGAGGTATTCCTTTTGCGGATGGATGTTGGGGTTATAGAAGAAAATGGTGTAGTCAATGCCCGAGGCCTGGATAGCTTCCATGACTTCACCGGAGCAGGGGGCGCAGCAGGAGTGCAGCAGAAGTTTATCGGCGCCGTTTGGCAGGGTGAGCTGCGGGCGGATGAAGGGGGTTGTACTCATGTTGTTCTACAATATGTTAATGAAATTTATGGAATTGTAGCACAAGTTATTAATGTCTTCAGACAGTACTGGCGGGAATCGAGGATCCCGCCTGGTCGGGATCCTCGCGCTGAGCGGTGCCGCTATTCGGCAAATTTGAGCAGCGCTTCGCCGTCAAGACGGTAGCGCACCCATTCGGACTGCGGCAGCGCGCCAATGCTGAGATAAAAATCGATGGCGGGCTGGTTCCAGTCCAGCACGCTCCATTCAAGGCGGCCACATTGCCGTTTTACCGCGAGTTGAGCGATATGTTTCAGCAGCGCTCTGCCTGCGCCTTTACCGCGGTAGTCCGGGGAAATGTACAGGTCTTCCATATAAATCCCGTTGCGTCCAAGCCAGGTCGAATAGCTGGTGAAGAACACGGCATAGCCGGCGATCCTGCCGTCAAACTCAGCGATCAACGCCTCGGTTTTACTGCCCGCACCAAAGAGGGTTTCCCGGATCTCGTCCGGCGTGGTTACGACCTCTTCGGGGGCTTTTTCATATACCGCCAGCTCATAGATCATGGCGTAAATAGCCGCTGCATCTTCGGGACGGGCCTGACGAAGGGTTATGCTCATTGTTTTTCCTGTTTTTTGCACGGTTCGCGATTGATGGCATTAAGCATACGGAGTATTGTCCGAAGAATTAAGTGCAATGAAATCAACAAATGATGAATATTATGCATCCGGCGCTGAGACGTCTTGATTTAAACCTGCTGCCCGTTTTTGACGCCATTTACCGCCACCGTTCCGTTCGCCTCGCAGCCGACGAGCTGGCGATGAGCACCTCGGCGTTGAGCCATGCGCTGTCGCGTCTGCGCACGGCCCTTAACGATCCGCTCTTTTTTCGGGAAGGGCATCGTATGTCCCCCAGCGTGTACGCCTCTCAGCTTGCGCCTTCTATTGCTTCTGCATTGTCGTTCCTTAATCAGGAGCTGACCCCGCAGCCGGAGTTTGACGCCGGCAGCAGTACCGAAAGCTTGCAAATTGGGATTACGGATTTTACCGCGCTATGTATTTTTCCCGCCCTGATGCACAAGCTGCAGACTGCTGCCCCGGGCTTGCGTTTCGAATTGCGCTATCTGCCGCACAGCCCGGCGCTGACGGAACTCCTGGCCGGTGAAGTGGATCTGGCGCTCGGTTTCAGCACTCCGGAGGACAGTCGCCATCCGGAACTGGAAGAGATCGGCTGGTTTGAGGATGAGTATGTGGTCATCAGCAACGCACGCCGGACCCGGCTGACGCTGGAGGATTACCTCGCTGCCCGACACCTGGTGGTGACGCCGTGGAATGAAAAGCAGGGCGTCCTGGACGTGCGGCTCGAGCAACTGGGCTATACGCGGCACATTGCGATCAAAACGCCGTCGATGCTGAGCGCGCCATTTATCGTTGCGGAAAGCGACCTGCTGATGGCCATTCCTCGTTACGCCGCCGAGAAGCTGGTGGCGGCGGCGGAACTGAGGATTTTTGCCTTGCCGTTCTCTATTCCCAAATTTGGGGTGAAAATTTACTCGCATAAGCGCAGCGGCCAGCGGGGGGCGACCCGATGGCTCCAGGAGGAGCTGCAAATGCTGGCGCAAGATGGCAGGGGGATGAGTGCCGGATAAGCTCAGCGCGATCTAGATTTCACGTTAAAAGTAAGTTTACATATGTAAGATAACTCATATACCATACCCCCCTATAGTATCAGGAGGGCATATGCCGCACTCACCCGAAGATAAAAAACGTATTCTGACGCGCGTCCGCCGCATTCGGGGCCAGGTTGATGCCCTTGAACGCGCGCTGGAGTCGGGCGACCCCTGTCTGGCCATCCTGCAGCAAATTGCCGCCGTGCGTGGCGCTGCCAATGGCCTGATGGGCGAAATGGTTGAAATACATCTCAAAGACGAGCTGGTGACGGGAGACACAACGCCGGATCAGCGAGCCGTACGCATGGCGGAAGTCGGCCATTTGCTGCGCTCTTATCTAAAATAAATCCACACACCTGACAAAAAGGGAAGACATGATGAAATCTCGCGCAGCTGTTGCATTTGGCCCCGGCCAGCCGCTGAAAATCGTCGACATCGACGTCGCACCGCCGAAAAAAGGCGAAGTGCTGATCAAAATCACCCATACCGGCGTGTGCCATACCGATGCGTTTACCCTCTCCGGTGACGATCCGGAAGGCGTCTTCCCGGCGGTGCTGGGTCATGAAGGCGGCGGGATTGTGGTGGAAGTGGGCGAGGGCGTGACCAGCCTGAAGCCAGGCGATCACGTTATCCCGTTGTACACGGCGGAATGCGGCGAGTGTAAGTTCTGTAAATCCGGTAAAACTAACCTCTGCCAGGCCGTGCGCGCCACTCAGGGGAAAGGGCTGATGCCGGACGGCACCACCCGTTTCTCCTACAACGGTGAGCCAATCTATCACTACATGGGTACCAGCACCTTCAGCGAATACACCGTTTGCGCGGAGATCTCGCTGGCGAAGGTCAACCCGCAGGCGCCGCTGGATCAAGTCTGCCTGCTGGGCTGCGGCGTAACCACCGGCATTGGCGCGGTGCATAACACGGCAAAAGTCAAAGAGGGCGACACCGTGGCGGTGTTTGGTCTCGGCGGCATTGGTCTGGCAGTGATTCAGGGTGCGGTGCAGGCGAAGGCCGGGCGTATCATCGCGGTCGATACCAACCCGGAAAAATTCAAGCTGGCGGGTGAAATGGGCGCGACCGATTTCGTGAACCCGAAAGATCACGAGAAACCGATTCAGGACGTCATCGTTGAGATGACCGACGGCGGCGTGGACTTCAGCTTCGAGTGTATCGGCAACGTCAACGTAATGCGTTCTGCGCTGGAATGCTGCCACAAGGGCTGGGGTGAGAGCATCATCATCGGCGTGGCCGGGGCAGGACAGGAGATCAAAACCCGTCCATTCCAGCTGGTGACCGGACGCGTCTGGCGCGGCTCCGCCTTTGGCGGCGTGAAGGGGCGTACCCAGCTTCCCGGCATGGTGGAAGACGCGATGGTCGGTAAAATACAGCTCGACCCGTTCATCACCCACCGTTTACCGCTGGAACAGATCAACGAGGCGTTCGATCTGATGCACGAAGGAAAATCCATCCGCACCGTCATTCATTTCGGCGACAAGTAACTCTTCTGCCAGCGGTTTTTAGCCGCTGGCATTTCTTTAATAATCTTCTCTAAAGTGTGACCAGTGCGGCGTTTTTAGCCGTAATCTAAATCTCTGCCGTGCCGATGACTATCTAACAGGCGTGTTTTTGCGCATCTTACCTATAAGAGAGTCGACGGTCATGGACAACACTTCTTCGATGCAGGCGCAGCGCAAGCTGAGCTTCCTGCATCACATCAGGCTGGTTCCGCTGTTTTCCTCCATTCTCGGTGGCATTATTCTGCTGTTTGCCTTGAGTTCGGGTCTGGCGGGGTATTTCCTGCTACAGGCCGACAACGATCAGCAGGACGTTACGTCCGAAATTCAGGTGCGTATGGGGCTGTCGAACAGCTCAAACCATCTGCGCACCGCGCGTATCAATATGATCCACGCCGGCGCGGCAAGCCGTATCGCGGAGATGGAAGCCATGAAGCAGAACATCCGTGAGGCGGAAACGCGCATTAAGCAGTCCCAGGATAGCTTTACCGCCTATATGCATCGTTCCGTGCGCAGCGCTGCGGACGAAGCGCTGGATGCAGACCTGAAGGCACGCTACGACGCCTATATTGCGGGCCTCCAGCCGATGGTCAAATTTGCCAAAAACGGCATGTTCGAGGCGATCATCAACCACGAAAATGAGACCGCGCGCCCGCTGGACGATGCTTACAACGCCGTTCTGCTGAAGGCGATTAAGATCCGCACCGACCGCGCCAATGCGCTGACGGCGCAGGCGCACAGCCGCACGCAGCTGGGTCTGATGTTTATGGTGGGCGCGTTTGCGCTGGCGCTGGTGCTGACCGCGATGACCTTCGTCGTGCTCCGCCGCACGGTCATTAATCCGCTGCAGCGTGCAGCGAAACGTATCGAGAATATCGCCAAAGGCGACCTGACGATGCCGGACGACGTGGCCGGACGCAGCGAAATTGGCCGCCTGACGCGCGATCTGCAAACCATGCAGCACTCCCTTGAAACAACGGTCGGCACCGTCCGTCAGGGGGCGGAGGAGATTTACCGGGGTACCAGCGAGATCTCTGCCGGTAACACCGATCTCTCATCACGCACCGAGCAGCAGGCCGCGGCGATTGAGTAGACTGCCGCCAGCATGGAGCAGCTGACCGCGACGGTGAAGCAGAACGCCGATAACGCCCATCATGCCAGCAAGCTGGCGGAAGATGCCTCCGGGAAAGCCAGCCGCGGCGGCCAGATGGTCTCCGGTGTGGTGAAAACTATGGGCAATATCTCAAGCAGTTCGAAGAAAATCTCTGAGATTACCGCGGTGATCAATAGCATCGCCTTCCAGACCAATATCCTGGCGCTTAACGCGGCGGTAGAAGCGGCGCGGGCGGGCGAGCAGGGACGCGGGTTCGCCGTGGTGGCCAGCGAAGTCCGCACCCTGGCAAGCCGCAGCGCCAACGCCGCAAAAGAGATCGAAAGCCTGATCAACGAATCGGTCTCGCTGATAGACCAGGGTTCCGGTGAGGTCGTTGCCGCAGGCAATACCATGAATGAGATCGTCGAGGCGGTGAAGCGCGTCACCGACATCATGCTGGAGATTGCCGCCGCGTCTGACGAGCAGAGCCGCGGTATCGTGCAGGTCAGCCAGGCTATTTCGGAGATGGATAAAGTGACCCAGCAGAACGCCTCGCTGGTGGAAGAGGCCTCCGCGGCGGCGGCGTCGCTGGAAGAACAGGGTGCGCGTCTGACCGAGGCGGTCGGGGCGTTTCGTCTGAGCGGCAAGGCTCAGGGGCGTACTCAACAGCAGAACTCTGCGGCAGTAAAACCTGCTGCACTACGTCCGGCGGTAGCGAATAACGGTGATAACTGGGAAACGTTCTGAGTCGCCGGCCGTGTCGGGTGGCGCTTCGCTTACCCGACCGACAAAAAAGGGACCTTTCGGTCCCTTTTTTCATCCGTTACTGCTTATCGGGTAACGCGTACGCGATAACGTAATCACCGCGATCCGGCGACTGGCGAGCGCCCCCGGCGTTAATGACGATGTACTGCTTACCGGTTTTCGGCGAGACGTAGGTCATCGGGCCGGACTGGCTGCCGACCGGCAGGCGGTCCTTCCAGATCTCTTTCCCGGTGGCGGTATCAAACGCGCGCAGGTAGAAATCCTGGGTGCCGGCGAAGAACAGAAGGCCGGACTGGGTTGACAGCGACGCGCCCAGCGTTGGCATCCCGATTGGGATTGGCATGTGCATGCGAATGCCCAGCGGGCCGGTATCTTCCACGGTACCAACCGGTACCTGCCACACCAGCTTGCCGGTTTTCAGGTCTACGGCCGACATGGTTCCGAACGGCGGCTTCTGGCACGGAATGCCCAGCGGCGACAGGAAGCGCTCGCGCATTGCGCCGAACGGCGTGCCGTCCATCGGGACAATCCCCATCTCAATGCCGCTGGCGTTTTTCGCCACGTTCGCGCGCGGCACCATGTAGTTTGCCAGCCCCAGACGCATATCGTTGACGAACATCAGGCTGTTGTTCGGGTCAACGGAGACGCTGCCCCAGTTCATCCCGCCGAGCGAGCCGGGGAACTGCAGGGAACGGTCGAGACCCGGCGGGGTGAAGACGCCCTGATGACGCATCTCTTTAAACTGAATGCGGCACAGAAGCAGGTCGACAGGCGTCGCCCCCCACATGTCGGACTCGGTTAACGTCTGGTTGCCAATCATCGGCATGCCCACGGAGTACGGCTGGGTCGGAGAGTAGCGTTCACCTTCAACGTTACCCGCCGGAACTGGACGTTCCTCCACCTTCGCCACCGGCTTGCCGGTTTCACGGTTGAGCATAAAGATCATGCCCTGCTTGCTGGTCTGCACCAGTACAGGCGTGGTGCCGCCTTTGCCGTCCGGCAGGTCGTACAGCAGCGGCTGGGAAGGCAGGTCAAAGTCCCACAGGTCGTGGTGGGTGGTCTGGAAATGCCAGCGAACCTGTCCGGTGGCGGCGTCGACGGCGACGATGGAGGAACTGTACTTATCGTCCAGCGCGGTACGCTCGCCTGCCCAGAAGTCTGGCGTGGCGTTGCCGGTTGGCAGGTAGATCAGGTTCAGCTTAGCGTCGTAAGACATCGCAGACCAGACGTTCGGCGTGCCGCGCGTGTAGGTCTGGCCTTCCGGCGGCAGGCCGGTCAGGTTCGGGTTACCCGGATCCCACGCCCAGGCGAGCTTACCGGTGTGAACGTCGTAGGCGCGCACCACGCCCGGCGGCTCGCCGGTGGAGAAGTTATCCGCGACGCGACCGCCGACGACAACGACGTTTCCGGCCACCAGCGGCGTGGAGGTCTGCTGATAATAGCCCGGCTTGATTTCGCCCATGCCAACGCTCAGGTCAACGGTGCCATGGTCGCCAAAGTCGTCGCAGAGCTTGCCATTATCCGCATTAATGGCAATCAGACGGGCATCGGTGGTCGGCAGGAACAGGCGGCGAGGGCATGCCGCTGGCGATGTCCCGGTCTGTGACGCTGTCACGTTTGCATGATCTTCAAAGTAGCCCAGACCACGGCAACGCTGCCAGTTCGGGGCGGTGGCTTTCGAATCATAACGCCATTTTTCTTTCCCGGAATCCACGTCCAGCGCCAGCACTTTACTGTACGGGGTACAGACATAGAGCGTGTCGCCAATCTGCAGCGGCGTGTTCTGATCTTCCGCACCGGAGCCGTTGCTCTGCGGAATATCCCCGGTGTGCGCCACCCAGGCGACTTTCAGATCGCTGATGTTTTGCTTGTTAATCTGGTCCAGCGCGGCGAAGCGGTCGCCGTGGGTGGTGTTGCCCCAGTGTTCCCAGTTTTTCTGCTGTTCGCCTGGAGCAACGGGTTTCACCGGCACGGGCTCGTTCGCCGCCACGAGGGTTTGCGGCTTAAACATCCAGCCGAGGCTGACCAGCATCGCCAGTGCGAGAACCGCCGCAACGCCATAAGCCGGTGCTTTATTCGCTGCGCCGCGGTTTGCCGCGCGCAGGAAAGGCCAGACGATGGCGCAGAGGAAGGCCAGTACGGCAAAGGTGAACAGGCGCGAGAAGAGCGGCCAGAAATCCCAGCCCGCATCGCTTACCGCCCAGAACAGCGAGGCAATAAACGCGATGCCGTAAAGCACGATCCCGCTGCTGCGATTGAGGAAAATCAGGAGCGCGGCAATGACCATCACCACGCCCATTATCACGAAGTAAAAACTTCCGCCTACGGCGGCGAGCTTGAAGCCCAACCCGCCGACCGCCAGACCGATGAGCAACATCAGTCCGGCAAGGAGCCACTGCAAAATACGAGGTATCCCGCGCGGCGCGCTGCCAAATGCCATTTCTGTCTCCTTTGAATCTCTCCGCATTGCCGGGTGTGTACCATCTGGATAATAAATGCGGGGAGGGTAATGATTAAAACGAGTGAATTCTTGTTTATATAACGATTCGCGAACCAAATGGTGAATTCGCCGTTATGATAAAACTGTTAATTTGTTTTACGCAATTGTTAATGAATCATTCCGCATTATTTGATTAACGCACAGCCCAGTTCCCTCTCCCACGGGGCTGAGGAATCCCCAGTAATTTTTAAGCAGAAGCATTAACGTTGTTTCAGAACGATTTAAGGCTTTCAGCGATGCTCTGGTCCGGCTGTAAATCGCTGAGGCGTTTCCTGCAGGCCGGG